>JAUSMG010000307.1 GCA_030645295.1 Saprospiraceae bacterium
ATCCGGGACGCGCTGCTCGTATTTTCTAAGAATTTTTGTCTTGTTGTTAAAATGGCTAACTTTGTACCTTCCTCAATAGGTTTTTGACGTTTTATGAGTTAAAAAACCGAGTTTTCTGGTTGTTTTTGTGCTACAAATTTCCAACTGTATGAGTACGTTAGAGTTAAGACATTCCATAAGCAGCTTGCTGGAACAAACTGAAGACGCAGAGCTGATGCAAAGTATCCTCGTTTTGTTGCGCAAATCAGTCACCCTACCTGCTGCTGGCTTTGCCGCTTTTGAAGCTGATGGCACACCCATCACAGAGGACGAACTGGTGGCAAGTATTCTGGAAGGCAGCCGTGAAGTGCGGGCTGGAAAAAAAATCGCGTTGGCAGATTTGAAAAAAGAACTTCTTGCCGAGTGAATACATCACAGCCCTACGATGTAGCCTTTTCGATCCATGCGGGCCGCGATTTGCGAGAAATACGACGCTATTTGACGAAAAACGCGTCTGCCCGTGTAGCCTTAAAAATTGTTGCAGGCCTTTTCGAGGCCATCGAAACTTTGCAGGATCACCCCGAGCGCTACCCACCTGAGCCTCTTCTGGCCGCACAAGGTAACTACCGTGTGATACGTAAGGGAGCTTACGAAATCTTCTACGAATTTACTGGGTACGACATTTATATTTATCGGATCGTGCATTCCAAGCGCGATTTGGTGCGGTTGCTCAGGAGGTTTAAACCTTGAGTCTGAGAGGGTCTCGTTATAGAGTCGACAGCGCGCCCTGGATTTCACCGGGACGCGCTGTTTTAATTTCTAAGCAATCGAAACCGCTGCGCTTTCTACCTTCGCCCACCTTTCCAATTAAACCCCCACACAATACAGCCACTTTCATGCAATCAGACAGTTTTGAAGTCATCGGCGGCCAACCGCTCAAAGGCGAACTCCAGCCACAAGGCGCTAAAAACGAAGCCCTGCAAATCATCAGCGCGGTGCTGCTCACTGATGAGCCCGTCACGATCTCGAACGTGCCGGACATTCTCGACGTAAACAAACTCGTCGAACTCCTGCACGGATTTGGCGTGACGGTAGAACGGCTCGCACCGGATAAGTACCGTTTTTGTGCCGGCACGATCGATATCGGCTATTTGCGTTCCGATGCATTTATGAAAGATGCCGGACGTCTGCGCGGCTCGGTAATGCTGATAGGTCCCTTACTCGCCCGATTTGGACGCGCTACCCTGCCCAAACCCGGCGGCGACAAAATCGGAAGGCGGCGTTTGGACACGCACTTTCTCGGTTTCCAGAAACTCGGTGCAGAATTCAAATATGACGACGAAAAGGATATTTACTATGTGGAGCAGCCCAAAGGCGGCTTGCAAGGCGCCTACCTCCACATGGATGAAATATCGGTGACCGGAACCGCCAACGTGGTTATGGCTGCCGTACTTACCAAAGGGAAAACCACGATTTACAATGCCGCTTGTGAACCCTATGTGCAACAGCTCTGCCGGATGCTCCAGCGTATGGGGGCCAGGATCGATGGGCTTGGCTCTAACCTGCTCCACATTGAAGGCGTAGAGAACCTCGGCGGCACGGAGCATCGTTGCCTGCCAGACATGATCGAAATCGGCTCGTTCATTGGCTTGGCTGCCATGACCCAGAGCGAAATTACCATCAAGAATGCAGGCGTTGAGCACCTGGGCATCATTCCCCACACTTTCGAGCGTCTGGGTATCCAGATCGATGTACAAGGCGACGATCTGCACATTCCAGCTCAGGAACACTATGAGATCCAGACGTTCATAGATGGCTCGATATTAACCATTTATGACGCACCCTGGCCGGGTTTTACGCCAGATTTAATGTCTATAGTATTGGTCGTCGCCACACAGGCGAGGGGCAGTGTGTTGGTACACCAGAAGATGTTCGAGAGCCGACTTTTCTTTACGGATAAACTGATTGATATGGGCGCGCAGATCATCCTTTGTGATCCGCATCGCGCCACGGTTATTGGGCTCGACCGCAAATACCCGCTTCGGGGCATTGAAATGACTTCTCCGGACATCCGTGCAGGACAGGCCTTGCTCATTGCAGCCCTATCGGCTAAGGGCAAGAGCGTGATTCACAACGTCCACCAGATCGACCGGGGGTATCAGCACATTGATACGAGGCTGAATGCGATTGGAGCTAAGATTACGCGGATGTAGTTACGCTTATTTCTGCGCTGACAGAATAGAGATTAAGCGCTTTCATCAAACTCTATTTTGTCTGCGCTATCTATTCTACTCATTGGTTTTTCTATAGGTAGAGTAAAATAGAAGGAAGATCCCTCGCCTTCGATACTTTCAACCCATATTTCACCATCATTTTTTTCTAAAAAGCCTTTTACCAACAATAATCCTATTCCCGCTCCTTTGTTTTCTTTTCTGGCTGTTGAAAGTGATTTTATTTGTGGTGCAAAAAGGTTTTTCTTAATTTCATCTGACATTCCCATGCCAGTATCCTTTATTTGAATAATAATTTTATTCTCTTTCTTTTTTGCAGAAACAGTTATGGTTCCTCTTTCATTCGTATATTTTATAGCATTAGAAACTATATTTTGAATGATTGAAAGCAACATTTTTCCATCTGCAAAAACTTTTGTGTTTTCTTCAATTTCATGATGAAGATTTATTGCATTGATAGAAGCGGTTTCATTTAAAGTGTCAAAAACCTTTTCTACATATTGAATTAATTTAATTTTGGAAGGCGAAAAAACCTCAGATGCATATTTTATTCGTGCCCATTCCACCAGATGGTCCAACATATCTAATTCATCCGTGGTGGATTTATAGATCAGGTCGAGCATTTCCTGAACAACGTTTGGTTCCAGTTTATGGAAATTTGTTTTCAGATATTTAGCTGTTCCAATAATAGCGGAAAGGGGACTTCTTAAATCGTGAGAAAGTATAGCAAGAACACTTTCTTTATGGGTGTTAAGATCTTCTAATTCTTTGACATATTTCTTTATAGCATCTTCAGATTTTTTCCGGTCGGTTAAGTCTCTTAAAATTTTAACATAACCCATGAGCTCTCCATTTACACCGAGGAGTGGAAAAACCAAGCCGTAAGCATAAAACAGACTCTTATCTTTGGCAATATGCCATCTGTTATCTGTTGCTCTACCTGCTTTTAATGCAGTATCAATTTCATTTTTAGGAATCCCATTTAATTTATCTTCGTCAGTAAATATAAGATCAAAATGCTTCCCGATAACCTCATCGGTTTCATAGCCAAATATTTTCGCTGAGCCAGCACTCCAGCTGTTAATTATGAAATCATTGTCCAACGTAAAAATCGAATAATCCTGTAAGCTGTCAATTACCTGACTATAAAATTCGGCGCTCGGTATATATTTACCCTTAAGGGCTTTTGAATTTTCTTTCATTGAAATGGTATGAATTATTTAGAAACCAAGGCGGCAAATATAATAATTTAAACTCAAAGTGCGAAACAAAAAACATGTTCTAAACCCTTAGCAAGCCACGGAACCCCCTGGCGGCATAGTAAGATTCCGCACCATTATAATACACGAAGACATGGCCTTAGCGGCGATCACAAAAGAGTGCGCCACCGAGTTTTCTGATCTCAGCAGGTGTTTTCACCCAGCTCGATGTTTTGGTGTCGAACATTTCAAGTTGCTGCAACGTCCGATATTCCTGTTCGGTTAATATTTCTATGCCCATGTCAGCGGCCATTTCAGTTGCGCTATCTTCCGGTTTATGTTCTTTCCTTGCCTCCAGGGCTTCATGGTCGTAACAAACGCTTCTGCGGCCTTTGGGGCTTTCCGCCGAACAATCATTAAAAATGTATTCTCCCGTAATTTTATCATACCCCACCACATCCGGTTCCCCACCGGTTTCTTCCATTGCATGGAGCGACCACCATTTTTCCCTGTTGGCTTCCAGCTTTGCTTGCACGTTAGCCCATTCAACGGCATTATGGCGGTGCATGTTTTTCTCAAAACGATCCTTTAATGCCTTTAGCAGTGCTTCAAGTTGTTCTGGAGACACCTCTTTTTTATTTTCCATGGTCAAAACGTGTTAAGTTATTTCAGGACTAGAAGCCATAAAAAAGAAAAGGCAACCAAATTGGCTGCCTTTCAGTCGGGATGACAGGATTCGAACCTGCGACCACACGCCCCCCAGGCGTAAAAAGCTTGAAAATGCAAAACATAAGTGTATGATAATCAAAGGATTAAGAATTTTTTAATTTTTAATTTCTTTAAATTTTCTGCACCATGTCTGCACTAAAAATCGTTCTTTACAAGAACAAACAGCTTGCTAACGGCGAAAACCCGATACGTTTGAGGGTTTATCTGGGAACAGAACGCTACATTTCTTTAGGAATGAGTGCCAAACCTTCCGATTGGAACGACAAATATGGAAGGTTCAACGCGAAATCACCAAACTTTGAGGCAAGAAACGCCATCCTGCGAAACCATCTTGCCCATGCCGAAGCACTGCTTTCCGAAACGGTGGAGTCCGGCAAGCCGTTTTCCATCCATGAATTCAAGTTGAAATTTCTTGGCAACGACAAAAAAGTGACGGTTTTGAGTTTTGTTGACCAAAGGGTGAAGGAACTGATAAATGAAAAAAGTATCGGCAACAGCAACGTGTACAAGCAACTCCAAGCAATGCTCTTCAAGTACAAACCAGGGGAGTATCTGTTTTCAGATATTGACTATACCTTCCTGAAAGGTTTTGAGTCCTTCTTACTTGCCAGGGGTAGCAAAAAATCAAACGTCCACTTTTACATGAGAACGTTCAGGGCATTGGTCAATGAAGCAATCCGTAGGGAACTGCTTGACCCGGAAATGTACCCTTTCGCCACGCAATTCAACAAGAACAAATACTCGTTCTCTCACCTCAAGAATGACTACGACCCAAAACCGTTGCCAATGGATGAACTGGAAAGGCTAAAAACTTTTCAGGTTGGCAAATACCCGCACTTGCAGCACAGTTACGATGTTTTCATCTTCCTGCTAAGGGCAAGGGGCTTGAACTTTGTTGACCTCTGCAACTTGACGGTGGACAACATGGTTGCCGGACGTTTGAACTACATCAGGCAAAAAACGGGCAAGCTGTACTCCATCAAAATCACACCGGAAATCACTGAAATCATCGAAAAGTACATCGGTGAAGTGTACCTGTTTCCGATTATGGACAACGCTCCCGTAAGAGCAATGGCCAGGTATCACCATGTTAGAAATGCGCTCAAAGTCTTCAACGACCAATTGAAGGAAATCTCTGAAATCTTAGGCTTCAAAAAGAAAATGACTTCCTACACGGCCAGGTACTCTTACACGAATATTCTGGTTCAGAATAACGTATCTGTGCCGCTCATTCAACAGGCTCTTGGACACGCAAGCATTGCAACGACACAGCACTACATTAAGAAGTATGCGAATGAGGAGGTGGATAAGGTGGATGCGCTGATATAAGAAACAAAGAATGTCTCTACAATGCTTTTATCGGTTTCCTTGTTTTGGATGCACGAATGGCATTTTTCCGGCGAAGAACTTTATGAAAATTCACATTATGCCGACTTAGTTGTTGCCTAATTTTTTCATTGCGCTCTAAAACTGACCTGAATCCGTAACTAATAAAGTTGTTTTTTCCTAAATGAGTGTTGCGAGAAAGTAGTTTCTTGGTAAACACCTTTCCACCATTTGCGTGCTTACCATAAGCTGCAAATAGGGTATTATCAATGCGAGAATTCATACGCCTGTAATACCTTGACATAGTTGATGAGCGTATGAACATATTTTCTCCATCAAACTCAAATCCCAGGTATTGAAGCCTCTTGGAGAACTCATTTCTACGATGAGGTGGTGCTGATAAAAAACGGTGTTTGTTGAGCTTGCGAGCATCAAAAGAACAAAGACGCTTCCCGACCTTTCTAAATGAGATTTTATCTTCTTTTTGTACCTGAATTTGGAGTTTAAACTCTTTGATTTTGGAATAAGCCAAGTGAGCGATAAGATTAGCTTTAGGAGAGTCACAAACAATTAAAATATCATCACAATATCTAAAATATTCAAAGTCCCACTTTCTTGACTGTCTCAACATATATTTATCGAAATCAATCATATATATATTTGAAAGAACGCCACTAATACCGGAACCCTGTGGTATGCCAAACTCTTCTTTGTTCCTGACAATAATATTTCTTTCTCTTAATATAGTGAAATTTTTTGCGGTAGGTTCAATGTAAGTTTTCGGCTTTGGAGATTCTTTTTTAAGGTCTAAGCCAAGATAATTCAGTAGAGTGTTTTTGTTTACATAAGCATATTTACATAGGGATTTGTAAATCTTATACTGGTCATCGGGAAGAAATTCTACCCCCAATACTTTTTTCCATTTTTCAAGCAGGATATTGTGGTCTAAATTATCAAAAAACCCCTTTATATCTAAGGTGATAGCAGTACATTTTTTTTTTCGTTTTATCAATTCAAACGCCTCATTTGCAAACTCAATATTGCACTTGCCTAAATCAGTCCGGTAGGCTAAGACAGGCTTATCAATTCGATTCTTTACTATGTAGCTCTGGTATTTTTCATTTAGGCAGTACCCATAATATGAATAAATGAGTGAGTCTAAATGAGAAGCATAGCAAATAGGTCTCTTCTTATGCTCAAGTGCCCTTTTCCCTTTTGCTTCGCTAAACCTGTATCGTGGTGTTTTCACGATGGTCTTTATGAATGGATAAAAGGCTCTATGTGTAATGTTTATAGGGTCAGAAAGCAACTTTTTAATTTCATCTTTTCTACCCGGAAGCCAGATTTTAGGGTCAAAATGAATGTACCCTTTTTTTAAATACCTCTTCCTTTTGTACCCCGACTTCTCATCAAGTTCAATCTCGTAATTCTTTAACTCTCCTTCAAGCCAAGAAGCCCACAGTTTTTCATCAAACATGATAAAAAGGTTAAGTTAATAGGGGGAGGACAAGACCGGTGTAATCAGAAATCCTCCCCCTGCGCAGGCCGTACAATCGCTGTCCGACACTACACCAACGTTACCATTGGCGATTCAACCTAATTTTATTAGGCAAAGCACCGAAAAACAAAAATAAATAATGATGAAAATGTTAGGAAATCCCAGAAAAGTTTCGTATATTTACAACTTGTCCTGTATCAGGACAACCTTACAAGTGTTGAGCCTTCTGTTGAAGGTTATCAACCTGCTGGTAAGGACGAACAATCTGTTCAATCTTTAAACTTTCGGTCAACTGAGCTACTCAGCGCATTGCAAATGTACTATTATTTTGGCCTGACATACAAAATTCCAGAATAAAATCCCTTGCCTTTTGGAGGTGTAATCCGTAATTGATGTACACCAAACAAAAGGAGGTATCACATGACCTGGCCTCGCCCCCCCAGGAAACCCCAGGCAAATACTTCTTCTCCGGCAAATCCTACATCACAAAAGGAGTAAGTGAAAGTCTCTCCCTTGAAGAGATTACAGCTATCTGTCTCGACTTGAAAGCCTTCGTAAAGGAACAAGACGGCATTGACTACCTGCAAGTGTACGAATGTACCGATGGAAGAAAAGTATGGTTCATTGACCAACTGGATGCTGACATGATTGCATCAGGGGATTTTGCACCTGAAGACAATCACTGCACCATGCTTTTGCCTGAAGAGTACTGAGGAACAATGACTGCCGGAATGCACCGTGCAGTCATTTTTTGAATGGTACGATACAAAAGGGTTGACGAGCAATAGAACTTCCTTACAATCCCGCCATAATCCACTTCAGTTTTTTTGGCATGACCATCCGGCACTTCCTTTTCATCCCTATGCTTTGAGTCCTTGCTCTCATCGGCAAGCAGGTTTATATCGCCTGGAAAGAGGAGCAAAAAAGGAAAGTCACCGACCTTTCAAAACTTCATCGGCGTGAATTTGAATGGTACGTTGCAAAAAGACTGAAGGAAAAGGGTCGAAAGAATATCAAAGTCGGCAAAGGAACTTCAGATAACGGGCGGGACATCAAAGCCGTCTTCGACTGAACGACTCATTTGATACAATGCAAATGCTACAAAACCCAGTCTTCTATTGGGGTGAAAACTGTCAGAGAGTTGTTTGGCGTTCTTATGGCTATTGAGCAGCACGGCGTAGCAGTGATTTGTGCAACCTGCAACTTCACTAAACCCGCCAAAGATTTTGCCAGGAAAAATGGTATTCAACTTCGGTGACGTGAAAACCTCCTGCAAAAAATCCATTAGCATTTTGCACAGTACGATTCAAAAGGGGATAGTAGCAGTACCCATCAGGCTTTTGTTTAAAAAGTTTTGTTTTGGTAGTACCAATCAAACAACTGTTCTTTTAAATGAAAGTAGATATTGGCTTGTATCAACTCAATAGCTCAAATTCCAGGTTTAAATTCGCTCAAAAGGTGAAGGTCAAGTGCAATCCGAGGGTCGAATAAGGCCACTTCAAGTACTTGATGGAAGAGATAAGGGGTTCGATAATCCGCTATCTCAGCTATCAAATCTGCGGTTTCATCGTCATCGGATTCCATTCATTCACCCTCATCAAAAATCTTCTTGAACTCGTTCAAAGCGTTGATAACAATCCAATCCAACCTTTGCGGTAAATCAAACATGGTGTAGTGGACATAAAATAAAACGAAAAACACGTACCGAAAGGTACGCTACTAACCGAGTGCAAAGGTAAGCAAATCATTATGTTATTTTGAATCCTGCAAGAGAAATCAAATCCATCGTCTTTTTTGTCGGTTTCTGAAGACAGGCAAAACATAACAGCTTTCTTGCTCTGCTGAATGCAACATATCCCAAACGAAAATTATCGTTTTTAAGGTTTGTTATCGCATCAAATGTTAACCATGTCTGAAGTTCGTTATTCGTCTTTGCTAAAACAAGTACACAACTTGCTTCAAGTCCTTTGGCTGTGTGAATTGATGAATAAAAAAAGTTTGATTCATCCTCACTTCGGTCGTTATTTAATTTTTTAATGGATTTAATC
>JAUSMG010000309.1 GCA_030645295.1 Saprospiraceae bacterium
CGGGCTTCACTTTTCCTTTCGTCCAAAGCAAAACGTGGGGAATATTTGAGGAAAGCCTGTGAATTCTATTGGCCGGGGGATTGAACGATGAACTATGAACTATGAACTATGAACTATGAACTATGAACTATGAACTATGAACTATGAACTATGAACTATGAACTATGAACTAAATGTTGTAACTTTAGTATCTAGTTCACAGTAAGTTACTTATAGTCAATCATCTTCTCATTCTCAAAAAATGGAAAACATCAAATAACCCATTTCCCGAAAACCGCACGCACTTCGGGACAAGACCTTTCAGTTTGCAGTTCGCATCGTTCGACTTCACAAATATTTGATAGAAGAAAAGAAGGAGTTTATTTTAAGCAAGCAAATTCTAAGGTCTGGCACAAATCCAGGCTCTATGATTCGGGAAGCAATTAATGCAGAAAGTAGTCTGGACTTTGTACACAAACTTGGTATAGCCCAAAAAGAAACAGGTGAAACTCAGTATTGGTTAGAGTTATTATATGCTTCCAAGTATTTGAGCGAAAGCGAATTTTACTCCTTGTTTAATGATTCAGAAGAACTTATGAAACTCATTCGCAGTTCAATCATGACTAAAAAAAAGAATATTGCCACCAAGGTTACCATACTTATTTTGGCGATATTCCCTATCGCACATTTCCTCCTATGAACGAACCAGTGCCGATGTTCATCGTTCATAGTTCATAGTTCATAGTTCATCGTTCATAGTTCATCGTTCATAGTTCATCGTTCATAGTTCATCGTTCATCGTTCAAAAATGAAATTTGATTCTCTAACCGTAAAAGAACATCCCGAAAACCGCACGACCGCACCCCACGTGCTGCCGATCTATGCCACGTCGTCCTTTGACTTTGAGGACATCAATCAGGGCATCGATATTTTCAAAAACATTGAAAGCGGTCATGCCTATAGTCGCTATGCCAATCCGACGGTGGACACAGTGGCCGCTAAAATTGCTGCGCTGGAATCCTATGGCCTTGATATGGACGCCTGGGCGGTGATGACTTCCAGCGGGATGTCGGCCATCGCCACGTTATTGATGGGAACACTTCAAAGTGGCGATAAGGTGCTGAGTCAGGGGAATTTATATGGGGGAACTACCGAACTTTTAAAAGGTATTTTTAGCCAGTTTGGCATTGAAACCGTGTTTGCAGATCTAAAAAATCTGGATCTGGTGGAAAAAGCATTGAAGGACGATAAATCCATCAAGATGCTCTATTGTGAAACGCCTGCAAATCCGACCCTGGCCTGTGTTGACATTGCCGCACTGTCCGTTTTAGCGCATCAACACGGCGCCTTGTGCGCCATCGACAACACCTTCGCTACCCCCGTTTTGCAGCAGCCTTTTGCCTTGGGTGTGGATTATGTAATTCATTCCACCACGAAATACCTGAACGGGCATGGCAATTCTATTGCAGGTGTGGTCGTTGGCCGCGATAAAGAGACCATGCGCAAAGGGGTTTGGCGCGCTATGAAACTGGTGGGCACCAACTGCTCCCCATTTGAAGCCTGGCTGACCAACAATGGCATGAAAACACTTTCCTTACGCATGGAACGACATTGCTCCAATGCGCTGACTTTGGCACAGTATCTGAAAAAGCACCCAGCAGTAGAACGCGTAAATTATCCCGGCCTCCCTTCACACCCGGATCATGGGTTGGCTGCACGGCAGATGCTGGGTGGATTTGGGGGGATGTTGAGTTTTGAACTTCGCGGCGGACTAGACGCTGGCATTGCCTGTATGAACCGCATTCGTTTTTGTTCACTCGCCCCTACTCTGGGCGATGTGGATACCCTTATCTTGCACCCCGCTTCCTCCTCGCACCTTGCCGTGCCAAAGGAAATTCGCCTTCAAAATGGAATTACAGACGGATTGATACGAGTATCGGTTGGAATCGAAAATGTATCCGATATTGTGGCGGATTTGGAGCAAGCGATTGGCTCAAACCCTTCATACCTCATTTCTTAACATCCCTAGTTTATGAAGCACTCATTCTTCTTTCTGCTCCTGGCTGCGATCGTTGTAGCCTGCACTCCACAGAACACGATCTGCGCTCAACAACCTACCGCTCCCGCACCCGGCAGTGCTGGCAATCTCATTCAATTGGAAACAGGTGGTTGCAGGGGCTATTGCCCTATGTACAAACTCACTTTTCGAAATGATGGTGTTTTAGAATACTTCGGCATCCGGCATGTAGAAAAGATGGGCGCTGTAATGATTCGACTCAGTACGGAGGAGTTTTCTCAAATACTAAAAGAAGTGAGAAAAGTAGATCTCTGGCAATACCCTGCTGAAATCCCGAGTACGGTTGTGGATGCACCAGTACATACTTACACCGTTTTTGAGGGTGGAAAAACACATTCGGTAAAAGGGACTGCCGGTATCCCCAAGCCAATCATGGCCCTGGAAACGCTCATGCAGGACATTACCGAAGCGCACGGTATTGCGGTCAGAAAAGGCGCCGAATCCAAAGTCACGACGGCTCAGGTCATTGTGAAATTCAATATGGATGTAAATGCCAAACAATTCTGCGCCCAATTCACGGATCTGACCGTCCGTACGGTAACCCACCTTTCTGAGGATAACACCTGGGTCATTGGTTTCAAGTCTTCAGAACTTACGGAGGAGCAATTTATCGGCCTGCTTAAAGACATGGACGGCGTATTGGCAGTGGAAGCCAATACGCAGGTAAAAGATCGGAACTGAGCATGCCTGAACTCCTCATCAAATTCATCAAATTCGGCATCGTCGGCGTTTCGGGGGTAGTGGTGGATTTCGGCGTGACCTGGCTATTGAAAGAGCAGTTCCGCCTGAACAAATACATCGCCAACAGCACTGGTTTTGGATGCGCTGTTTTGAGCAATTACGTACTCAATCGAATCTGGACCTTTCACAGTGCTGATCCGCATGTGGGTGTTCAGTTTGCTAAGTTTACCATGGTAGCCCTCATCGGTTTGGGCATTAACAACGCGATCATTTTTCTCCTTACCGAGCGGCGTGGAGTCAAGTTTTACCCGGCCAAACTCATCGCCACGGGCGTGGTGATGCTCTGGAATTTTGGAGCGAATGTCCTTTTTACGTTTAAGTAGATTAGTCGCAATTTCCCCAATCTACAGCTCCAACACCGCTGCCTCATAAGGCCTCAGATTCGCGCCGTTTTGCGGTCCATCGCCGTAATTATCAATCAGCAATTTTGCTTTTGAAATGTCCATGCCCAGGTTCGCAGTGGTCGGTTTATCCCTGAAATTCAACAAGATCAGCAATTTCTTCCCCTTCAACTCCCGGGTGTAGGCATACACATCAGGGTTGTCCTTGTCGAGCAAGGTGTATTTGCCGTAAATCAACACCGGCTCATTTTTGCGCAGTTTTACAATGTTGCGGAAATAATTGAGCACCGAATTGGGGTCACTTTCCTGCGCTGCGGCGTTCACCGTTGTATAATTTGGATTCACTTTAAGCCAGGGCGTACCCGTCGTAAAACCGGCATTGGTCGTAGCGTCCCACTGAAAAGGGGTGCGCCCATTGTCTCGGGCTCCACCGTTTTTCTGGCTTTCGATGAACGCATTTAAATCACCGCCTTCCTGTTGGATTTTCTTGTATATGTTGAGGGTTTCGATGTCGCGGTAATCTTCAATTCGGTCGAACTTGATGTTGTTCATGCCCAGTTCGTCACCGTAATAATAATACGGCGTGCCACGCATGGTCATCAAAAAGGTGGTCAACATTTTGGAAGAAAGTTCGCGCCATTCGGGACTGTCATTGCCCCAACGGGTTACCATGCGCGGCTGATCATGGTTGCCAAGATAAATAGTTCCCCAGCCTTTTTCAGCAAAGGCCGCATCCCAGCGACTGTATATCTCCTTGAATCCCACCAGTTTGTAACCGTCTGGCTCAGGTGTTTTGAACTTACCGGGCACGTAACCGTAACTCACGCCCTCGAAGTGATACCCCATGTTCAACTCTTTCCGGTCGGGATCTACGAAGTTGAGAATATCGTCGGTCGTGGTGCCTATACCTTCTGCCACGGTCATGATGTCGTACTTGCTCAAGACCTCGCGGTTCATGGCTTGCAGGTATTCGTGCAGGTGTGGGCCGTTGGCGTAGTATTTTACCATGTCGCCCTTGTACTCGACAGGAAGTGGCGGATAGCTCGTGTCTTTGGAGATGAACGGGATCACATCCATGCGGAAACCGTCCACGCCTTTGTCGAACCAGAAACGCATCATGCTAAAGATCTCCTCGCGCACTTTGGGGTTCTCCCAATTCAGGTCGGGTTGCTTGTCTGAAAAGTAATGGAGGTAGTAGGCATCCGTTTTTTTGTCGTACTCCCAGGCATCGTTGTTGACATCGAAAAAACTATATCGAGGATTTGGCTTGCCCTTCTCGGCAGGCCACCAATGGAAATAATCGCGGTAAGGATTGTCGCGACTGCTGCGGGCTTGTTTGAACCATTCGTGCTCGTCGCTGCAATGGTTCACCACCAGATCCATCACGACTTTAAGGCCTCGTTCGTGCATCCCTTTCAGTAATGCATCAAAGTCGTCCATCGTACCGAATTCTTTCATAATACCCTGATAGTCAGAGATATCGTAGCCATTGTCGTCGTTCGGCGAACCGTAGATCGGATTCAGCCAGATGATGTCTACGCCAAGGCTTTTGACGTAGTCGAGTTTGGAAGTGATGCCCTTCAAATCACCCACGCCATCGCCATCGGAGTCTTTGAAACTGCGGGGGTAAATCTGGTACACCACTGCTTCTTTCCACCATTTTCGGTCAGGAATGTCGGCGGGTGGAGCGCTGGCGTTTTTGGGCGCGTCGTTTTTGCAGGAACTCAGGAAGAACACAGCAAGAAAAAGGGATAATAATTGAAGGGGCCTTGTACTTGGCGTTGTATGGCACATATTGAATAAAAGTTTGAAGCCCGAATATCTGCTTTTCTGAGGTTAAACCTTGCACAAAATATGTATCCCGGAACGCTGTTCCGGGAGAAACGCCGCCCCGGAACAGCGTTCCGGGATACTAACCGTGGCTGCTGGCAGACGTGCTCAAAATACCAACAACCCAAACTCTCCCAGCGTCCGAACCGGCTTACTGTACCAAAATAGTTCAAAGTCGATCAGGCCTGCTGCTTCATAATCGGATTTCAGCTCCTGAAACGTGAGTACCTCTGCCTTAGCGACCCATAATTTTTGCAGGACCAAGGCCATCCATTCCCCTTGCGCCTGATCTAAAATGATCTTAAAAGTCTCTTTTTTATCCTCAAAGGTCAGGGTCACCATTTCCCATTGCTGGCCCTTTTTGCTTTGGGTGAATGTGCTCAATGTGGGTTTAGTGCCGAGCCAAACCAATTTAGCCGTTGGTTTTAATGAAAATACCTGCGGCGCTTCCAGGGCTTTTGCAATGAAGTTTTTAGGAATACTGGTGCGCGGCACTCTATGCTCGAACCAGTCCTGCAAAGGAAAATCAAGCCCTATTCCGTGCATGAAGTTGAGCAACGATTTTTTGAGCCCGAAACTGAAGGCTTCATGATCGGTCCCGGTCGGGTCTAAGTGTACCAAATCATTATTGGCAAAACTGCCTGGCTGTTCCGATTCTTTATGTACCCCAAACTGCTCGGGATACATCCCCACGGGACTGTGCGCAGTCATCGCAAATTGATGCCAAAAGCCCGATTGGAGGATTCCGGCTTCAAACATTTGCCGCACCATTTCCAGGGAATCAACGGTTTCCTGTGCCGTTTGGGTCGGGAACCCGTACATCAGGTAGGCATGTACCATGATCCCGGCTTCGGTAAAATTGCGGGTCACATTGGCCACCTGTGCCACCGTAACGCCTTTTTGAATCAACCCCAGCAAACGATCCGAGGCCACCTCCAGACCTCCCGAAATGGCTATGCAGCCTGAAGCCTGAAGCAGCCGGCATAAATCGCGGGTAAAACTCTTTTCAAAACGAATATTGGTCCACCAGGACACGATCAGTTTCCGACGGATGATTTCTAAGGCCAGGGCACGCATCAACGCCGGTGGAGCGGCTTCATCCACAAAATGAAAGCCATTTTCCCTGGTTTGGGCGATCATTTCCTCCATCCGGTCGCAGAGCAATTGGGCCGTAAGGGGTTCATACACTTTGATATAATCGAGGGAAATATCACAAAAGGTGCATTTTCCCCAATAGCACCCATGCGCCATCGTGAGTTTGTTCCAGCGCCCGTCGCTCCACATCCGGTGCATCGGATTGGCGATTTCAAGCACCGAAATGTATCGGTCCAGCCACAGATCGCTGTAATCCGGCGTTCCGGTTTCCGCTTGTTTGTAATCGGGACTCAAACTGAAATTGAAGTATTTCACCTTGCCGTTGACCAGCGCAAAGGTTCGTTTCAGCAATTCCAAAGGTCGTTTGCCCGCCACGTGTTCAATCAAATGTTCCACGGGAGCTTCCCCATCATCCAGGGTGATAAAATCGAAAAACCCGAAAACTCTGGGTTCGGTAAGCGAGCGCAGTTCGGTGTTGGCAAAACCGCCGCCCATGGCCGTTTTAACGCCCGGGAAATGCTTTTTGATCCATTGTGCACAGCGGAACGCAGCGTATAAATTACCCGGAAAGGGCACTGAAATCGCCACAAAGTCGGGTTTGATTTCCGCCATACGCTGCTCAAGGATGTCTACCAACAATGTATCAATGTAAGTAGGCTCCTGTTTGAGCGCCGCGTACAGTTCGTCAAACTGATTGGCGGAGCGGCCCAGTCGCTCGGCATAGCGACTAAATCCAAAATGCGGGTCCACACACTCCTTGATCAGATCGGAAAGGTCTTCGAGGTAAAGGGTAGCCAGGTGTTTGGCCTTATCCTGAATGCCCAAGGCGCCAAATGCCCAATCTAGATCGTCCAGTTGCGCAAAACGGGCCGCTTCCGGCAAAAAACCATCCTGGCAAATCAGGTGGGATAAAGTTGGATTTTTGCCTTGTAAAAACAGAACGACGGGATCAATACTCTGAATGTAATGGTCCTGCAAGGCAAATATTCGATGTGCATTCTCTGAAAATTGGCCATCCAATCTGCCAATTTCGGCAAACAAGCGGGTAAGTCCTTGTTTGGAAAACAAGGCCAGAATGACCTCAATCCCCAAATCCGCCTGCCGGGCAGCGATTTGTTTGGTATTCAGAAATCCCTTCAAATAGGCCGTCGCAGGATACGGCGTATTGAGTTGGGTGAAGGGCGGGGTGATCAGGTAGACAACTGGCTGCAAAATGGGCGATTTTGGATTGGAAAAATCATGCGTTGGGATAGGCCACGGATGACACGGAGTAGACACGGATTTGCACAGATTTTTATCTGGCGGGGCGTAATCCGTACAAATCCGTGTCTAATCTGCGTAATCCGTGGCCCATCCCCAAAGACATCAATTGGCAAAAATCATCTGCCTGGCCTCCACCGCTTTCCCGCCCACAAAAAGGGCATAGGTAAAAGTCCCCCGAACCCCATAGCCGTGGGTGTACAATACTTCGTTCATGCCTTGCTGCAGAGTGACGGGCATATTTTGAATAACCCGCCCTTGCAAATCACTGATTTGTACAAACGCAGACTGAGCAGCAGGCGGCAGCTCATTGACCCAAAAAGAGATCCAGGTTGCTTCGTCAAAGGGATTTGGGCGATTTTGGAACAGGCGAAAATTTGGCTCCGGCTCGCTGCTGCCTGGCTCGCCCGTGGCCGAAGTATGACTCTGAACAAGTTTTTCTATCGAAAACAGGCTCTCCGCTCCCCATGCGTCCACCCCGGCAACACTGATATAAGTGGAAAGCGTTGGGTGACAGGTCATTACATCAGAAAACGCCGCTGAAACCGTATAAACGGTATCCCAATCGTTGGTTAATAATGTTCGAACCGCTATCCGGATGGTCTGTGAATCCACAGGCGAGTCGAAATAGACCGTTAAGTTTGATCCATCACGGAAGGCATTGAAATTGGGTGGCAGCGCGACATTACGGGCCGCTGTGGCCAGGGCATTGGCGTTGATGAGCGCATTGCGGGCGAGGTAATTGAAGTCCACAAAAAACGAGTCCACCACGCCATCCCCATCGGTATCCGCCCCCAACACATCCTCGGAAGTATGCTGACGATCCATGTAGTTTGGGCCATTGCTGGCGTCGCCGTGTTCATTGGCCGAAGTAAATCGCATGGCCGGGTAATTGTGTTCACGGAAAGGGATATGGTCGCCGCCCCGACCTGTACGGTCTTCGGCGCTCATAATGCGCATATTCATAGGCACTTGTGCAAACGGAAGTACGTTTTCCTGGTATTGCAGTTTGTTAAATCGCACTAATTGTTTGTGTTTGGAGTTGTTGCCACCAAACGAAAACAGCCGGACGCTCGTGGAATCCACATCATTAAGGCCCGGACAGGAAGGCGGAGAGGAAGTTTTCCCGCAAAGGATACCACCGATCACGTCGTTGTTCAAAACAGCGCGGAGCGGGATATTTTTTTGTTGCACATAATCGGCGAAAGCTTCTGCGCCCAACAAACCCTGCTCTTCCGCGATCGTGACCAGAAAAACGATCGTATTGGTAAATTGGTAACGCGACATCACCCGGGCGAGTTCGAGCACAAGGGCCGTACCGGTGGCATTGTCTTCCACCCCTTCAGCGATACAACTCGTGTCGCAAAGCACATCGCAACGGCTATCTATGTGGCCTTCCACCAGCACTACGCCGCTGTTTGGGTCGCTTCCTGGCAGCACCGCGAAGATGTTCCTGTGCTGTCCCACACCGCAGATAGAAAGGTCAAATTGCAGGTAGGAAGGGATAAGCCGACCACCACTTTCAATCCCGAATTCAGTTAATTTTTGGTGCGTCCAGCGCCTTGCTGCGCCTATGCCTGTGCTGGCAGAGAGCGTGTCACTGCCAGAGTTTCGGGTACCAAATTCACTGAGTCGAATGATGTAGGCTTTCAGGCTGTCGGGGGAAATATTGGATTGCAATTGGGCGGCCAGTTCAGTGGGCAGTTGCGGAGTGGCCGTGGCTGGGGCGTAGTCGTTGGGGTCGTAATTGCCCTGTAGAATTTGCTCGGCCAGAGGAGTGGTGGAGAGGATGTTGGTTTGGGCGCTGACAACCGAAAAGTGGAACAGCACGGCAATGAGTAGGAAAAGTTTTTTCATGTCAAGCGGATTGATTTTATCCAAAGGAGCGTTTTTGGGACCTTGAACTTTGCGAAAGTTCTAAACTTTCGGGAAGATATACCCCAGACATCCGGATAATTTATTTCTGACAAATTTAGGCATTCCAGTAAAGTTCCCCCAAAACAAAACAAGAACCCAATGTTTTGGTTATTTGAGGGTGAAAATGCTACTTACAAAACTCCGCTCCGTCTGGAACCCCGACCAATTTCAAGGCTGGGGCCGTAAAAACCGCTACTTCGAAGGCTGGTATTTCAAGCTCGTATCTGCCGATGAACAACACGCGATGGCGTTCATTCCTGGTATATCCATGGGAGAAAATGGCGACCATCATGCCTTCATTCAGGTCATGGACGGCAAGGCCTGTACCGCCGAATACCATCGATTTGATTCCGCTGATTTTCGCCCATCGACGCGTGGGTTTGAAGTTTTTTTAGGAAACAATTACTTTTCCTCAGAAAAGATAATCCTCGATCTTCCAGGGATTTCCGGAGAAATTCAATTTAAAAACAGCACGCCCTGGCCTAAAATGATTGGAGCTCCCGGCATCATGGGCTGGTATTCTTTTGTGCCGTTCATGGAATGCAACCATGGCATCGTGAGCCTACACCATGAACTTGAAGGGAATCTTCAAATCACCAATAAACCAATCACCTTCACCGGCGGCAAAGGCTACATCGAAAAAGACTGGGGACGTTCATTTCCACGGGCCTATGTCTGGATGCAATGCAACCATTTCGACACCAGCGACCGCGCCTCGATGATGGCTTCGGCGGCGCATATACCCTGGCTGGGGAGTCATTTTATCGGGTTCATCAGCGGGATGTGGCTGGAGGGCAGATTGTTTAAATTTGCTACCTACACTGGCGCCAAAAAGTTCCTGAAAATCGAAGGCGAAAACGTCGAATTGATTTTCAAAAACCCCAAAACGGAGCTGAGAATCCGGGCCAGGCAGGCTACAGGCACCTCGCTCAGATCGCCGCTTTCCGGGGAAATGAAAGGTAAAATTCAGGAAAGCCTGCAAGCCACGGTGCAAGTTGAACTACTGGAAAACGGCCATCGTATATTCGAAGGGATTGGGCGAAACGCGGCATTGGAAGTGGCGGGAATAGTGGAGGTTTTGCAGGACTAAATGGATTTAAAAAATACGGGCGAAAATCTTAGCCAAGGACAGTTTGCCAGCGCCCTCAGCTATTGGGATAATGTCCGTAATTGTATCAAAATCAAGGTTTTGCCATTCTTTTTCGCTGACCCGGATGTAGGTGGATACCCAAAGTTTGCCTTGTTCAGCAAAGATGATTTGCTGAAGGCCGGGTATTTGTTTGTAATCGTTCAATTTTTCCGAAAGATCGAAGTCGCGTGTGCTGTTCGACAGCACTTCAACGATAAGCCATGGGTTGATGAGGCCTTTAGATTTTCGCTTGTAGACTTGGTATTCCTGCAAGACTGGCTCGCCTTTTACGACCGTTACGTCGGCATTATATCCCCGGCGGTTTTCACCGATAAAAATCTTGGTATTGCTTCCAAGTACGTTATATTCGGATTTCAAATCATCCAAAAGGATGGAAAGTTGTGTTCCAAAACGCATTACTAATTTTTCATGTGGAATTGTAGCTTCTCCCATGACGGTACCAGTTTTTTCTTCGATTTCAAGGAAAGAGATGATCTGGCCTTCGCGGTAGTGTACCCGGTAGTCGCAGGTATCGGCCAATTCGAGGTATTGCTCCCAGGTGGCGGGCACACGGAGTTCGCGCACACCGAGCGCGGCACGATCCTCGAAAGTTTTGGGGGAGTGCAATCGCTTACGTTGCGGCACATACTGGCGCACTTCGACTTGGCTTGGCGGAGCGTTCGACTCTGAAATCGGCATCCCAGGTTCAGAAATGTCTGCGGAGATATCCATAATCGCTGAAAAATTTGCTGCAAGTTAAGCTTTTTCTTTTCTGGGCAACCCACAATGCTTCTAAACTATCTAACAAAACAACAGGTTTTTACCCTAAAATTTCTCTGTCGTGCAGACTTCCCTCATCCTCGCCAACGTTAGCAAACACATTGATCTTCAAGCAGATGAATCCGATTTCTTTCTTTCGCTGCTGAAAGAAAAACGGGTAAAACGCAAGCAACATCTCCTGCGTGAAAACGACGTTTGCCTGCAATCAGTCTTCGTCAATACCGGTTGCCTGCGCGGCTACACCCTCGACAAAAACGGCTACGAACACATCCTCCAATTTGCACCACCAGGCTGGTGGATCGCCGATATGTATAGCATGCTCACCCGGCAGCCAGGCGAACTTTTCATCGAAGCCCTGGAAGACACCGAGGTGCTTTTGCTACACATTGACGACCGCGACCGATTGATGCGGGAAGTGCCCAAGTTTGAACGGTTTTTCCGAATTATCATTGAGAACTCGCTGATCACCTTTCGTCAGCGACTCATGGAAAATCTCGGTCTGCCTGCCCGGGACCGTTACCTGTTGTTTTGCAAGCGCTACCCTACCCTAATAGAACGTTTGCCCCAAAAACAAATCGCCGCATACATCGGGGTAACGCCCGAGTTTTTGAGTAAAATGCGGGCGGAGATGCTGAGAGCGCGGTAGCAGTGGCGGTGGCGGTGGGCAGTGGCAGTAGGCAGTTTGTAATAGCAGTAAGCAGTAATGCCATGCCGCTGCAAACTGCCTACTGCCACTGCAAACAGCCGCTATTTTTCTTAATCTACATTATTGGCGAAGGAAACTCCACGCCCCCACCTTTGCAGTACAAAAAGTTGTTCACCATCAAAAATTCCTCGATCATGAACAGAAAAGAATTCCTCAAACGAAGCCTGGTTGGCGCAGGTACACTAGCCACTGCCGGAGTGGCTGGCGCCGTGATCACCAACAACATTGATGAACTCAAACCCCTGGACCTGTTGGGCTTCAACCACATTCCAAATACAAATTCAAAAATCATGGCAAATACTGTTTTGCACAAAGCAGAAACCCGTGGCCATGCCAACCATGGCTGGCTTAATTCTCACCATACGTTCAGTTTCGCCAATTACTACAACCCCGAGCGCATGCATTTCGGCGTGCTCCGCGTGCTCAATGACGACACAGTGTCCGCAGGAAAAGGCTTCGGTACCCACCCGCACGATAATATGGAGATCATCAGCATCCCCTTGGAAGGCGATCTGGAGCACAAAGACAGCATGGGCAATGTGACCACCATCCGCAATGGCGATGTACAGGTAATGAGTGCAGGCACCGGCATTTATCACTCGGAATACAACAAAAATGCGGATAAACTGGTCAAATTCCTGCAAATCTGGGTGTTCCCGAACAAACGAAACGTTACCCCGCGTTACGACCAAATCACCTTGAATCTCGCTGACCGCCACAACAAACTTCAGCAAATTCTCTCGCCCAATACCGACGACGAGGGCGTTTGGATCCATCAAAATGCCTGGTTCCATCTGGGTACGTTGGACAAAGATTTTAAAATCGAGTACAAACTAAAAGGCGGAGCAGGCAATGGTGTCTATGTTTTTGTTTTGAACGGCGATGTGAGCATTGGCGACCAAAAACTCAGCGCCCGCGATGGCTATGGAATTTGGGATTTGGAGAAATTCGAACTCAAAGCAGATTCTAAAGCCGAGGTTCTGCTCATGGAAGTACCCATGGCGGTCTAATGGGTGCCCTCCTTCGCTAAAGCTTCGGCGGATAAAATGGGTGGAGTGGTTTCCCCAATGAACCAATCTCAATTCCATAGGTTATTCTGTAACAACCAGTCACCAATACACCAGTCACCAATCACCAGCCTAGCAATTTTACCCGCCGAAGCTTTAGCGAAGGAGGGCACCACTCCACCAAGCAACCCAATCAACATGATAAAAACAGCTGTTACGCGGCTCCCGGTTATAGATCTGATCAAAAACCGGTGGAGCGCACGGGCTTTTTCCGACCAAAACCTCAGTGAAGAACACGTACTCACACTCATCGAAGCGGCTTCCTGGGCGCCTTCTTCGATCAACGAACAACCCTGGCGTTATCGATATGGCTTGAAGGGGGACCCTGTTTTCGTTCAACTGTGGGAAAGCCTCCTGATCGGAAATCAGCCCTGGGCCAAAAATGCTGCTGCACTTGTGCTTTGCACAGCAAAAAAAACCTTTACCAAGAATGGAAAACCCAACCGTCACGCCATGCACGACACAGGGATGGCCAATGCATTCTTATTGCTGCAAGCTACGCAAATGGGTTTTTACGGTCATATAATGGCCGGATATGACCCCATTAAACTCAGAGAAACCTTCCAGCTATCTGAGGATGAAGAAGATGTGTGTATCATCGCATTGGGATTTCTTGGCACGCCAGACCAGTTGGATGAGCCCTTCAGAACCCGCGAAATCACGCCCCGGAGCCGAAAGGCAGTGGAAGAATTTGTACTTGAAAATTAATAAGTCGAATCGCTAGGTGACATCTGCTCTCCCCTTAAAGGTGTCACCTCGCGATTCGAAAAAATGTACCTAAATATGCTCAACAGGATTCAAGTGCTCGTGGTCGGTCGCCAGGAAGAAATTATGCAGACTGTGTTGAGCCTTATCAACAAAACGCCCGACTGGGAAGCGGCTGGCGCCCTGGCCGATGAAGAGGCCATTGAATTATTTCAACAGCGCCGGTTTGATCTGGTGCTGATTGGTGCCGGTGTAGAACCTGAGAGCGAAGCCAAATTGCGTGCGATTTTTACGTTTCAAAACCCTTTGATCAGAATTATCCAGCATTTTGGCGGAGGTGGCGGACTTTTATTCGCAGAAATTCGGGCGGCCCTTGTTGCACAACAAGAAGGGAAATACGCCT
>JAUSMG010000196.1 GCA_030645295.1 Saprospiraceae bacterium
GTTTCGTACCACAAACCTACACTTTTGCCCTTTTTTATTAATATGTTTTTAAATCGGCGTATCGCCGATTTCTTTACGAACCATTGCTTTGTACACCTGAATTTTTTTTGCGAGTATAGACCTTATATTTTTTATTCAGTGGAGTAAATAGCGCGGTGGAATTTCCGATGGTCTCAGATTTGCCCAGCATAAGGCATCCTGATTCGTTCAGTGCATAGTGAAAGGTGGATAAGGCTTTCTTCTGGGCACTTGTATCCAGGTAGATAAGAAAATTGCGACAACTAATAAAATCCATCCGTGAAAAAGGGGGATCGATTAAAATATTGTGCTGGGCAAAAACACATATGTCGCGCAAATACTTGGAGATCCGGTAATGGTCTTTGCTTTTTGTAAAAAACTGCTGAAGGCGTTTGGGAGATACGTTTTTAAGCTGTTGGGGGGAATACTCTCCATTACGGGCAACATTCAATGCTTCAGCACTGAGGTCGGAAGCAAAAATCTGAAAAGGAAAGTTGATGCCTTTACTTCCTTGTATCTCAAACAACAAAATGGCAATGGAATATACTTCCTCGCCCGTGGCACAGGCCGCCACCCAAATACGCAAAGGTTCCTCCGGAGCCTTGTTTTTCAGCAATTTAGGCAGTACATCGGATTTTAAAAGCGCAAATGCTTCGGTATCTCTGAAAAAATCGCTCACATTGATGAGCAAATCCTGATAAAGCAGATCCACCTCTTTTTCGTTTTGCTCCAGAAACCCGGCATATTGCTTGATGGTTTTTATTTTATGAACCAACATCCGTCGGAGCATTCGCCGCTTAATAGTGTTCATTTTATAGTGGCTGAAATCAACCCCTTTTCTTTTACGGATCAGCTGGAGAATGGTTCTCAAATCTGGATTGTTGTTTTCAATTTCATTTTCAGGGATGTGTTTTACTGCGGGTCGGCGCACCAGCGGATGTTCGCTCATCCAGTTTAGTTCTAAAGCAACTTCTTTAGGCGACATCACAAAATCAACCACGCCTTCTGCAATAGCAGATTGTGGCATGCTGCTGAATTTGGCGGAATCATCCTGCGCAAAAGTGATACCTCCAGCCTGTTTTATTTCTTTTAACCCACGGGTACCATCATGGGCACTGCCTGACAACACAATGCCGACCACATTTTCTTTGTGCGTTTCGGCCAGGGAGGAGAAAAGAACATCTATGGAAAGGTTCGAGCTTTTGATTTTTTTGCGCGGGAGCAATTGTATATGCCCGTCTATCACCTCAATTTCTTTATTGTAGGGTATCACATACAAATTATCGGGCTGGATCTTTTCCATATCATCTATTTCCTGAACTTTCATCGGCGTCAACTTGGATAAAATTTCAGGAAGCAAACTTTTATGGTCGGGGCTGAGATGCTGCACATAAATAAAGGCCATGCCTGTAGTGGGCGACAGGTTTTGCAACAGTTCGGTAACCGCTTCCAACCCGCCGGCAGAGGCCCCAATGGCCACTACGGGAAACGGATTTACAGCATGCTTACCCTTTATCTTAAGCGGCGAATTGCCTAGAACCGCTATTTGATCGGTCTGGGATATAGTCGTCTCCTGCTCGCTCTTGCCTGATTGGGCCGAGGGTTCTTTTGGCGGAAGCACCTTTTTTTTAATTGATTTCATTTTTACGACTATTTACCGCACTGTTATAGGACAAAGATAACCATTAGGCTGTGTACGAGCTTGACTTAGCCCGGTCAAAAGAAAAAATGTGTGCATCGGAATTTTTTTTTCCAAGCGCAGCGTCCCGGATTATTTCTCCTGCGATTTGACTGAACACAATGCCGTTTCCGCCAAAGCCCAAAGCGAAAATTGTGCGTGGCCGCGCTTTAACGGTTCCGATAAAGGGTAGTCCGTCGGCAGTTTCTGCGAAGGTGCCTGCCCAATTGAAGTCCACCTGGAGCGGTGCCAGCAATGGAAATCTTTTCTCCACATCTTTTGCCAGCAATTGGGTCTTTTTAGACAGCAGCCGGTCTCTTTTGCCCGGACTGTAAAAAGGTTCGTCCCTGCCACCCACCAACACCCTGCGGTCTGGGGTGGTTCGGAGGTATAGATAAGGGCGGGCAGTCTCCCAGATCAGAGCGTCCCGATACCAGATCTCTCCGTCAATGGGTTCACTGACCAGCACATAGGTTGAGTGCAAACGGGTAACTTTTTGTTCCAGATATTCCTGAGATTCATAGCCACTGGCAATCACCAATTGTTTTGCCCGTATAGTATGTCCATGATTTGTTTGCAGCTCTACCTGCGTTTTTTCATGCCGGATGCTCACGACGTCGGTTTTATCGAATACCTGCGCTCCGTGTTTCATGGCATCCTGCAAGAGCGCATGCGTGAGCGAATAGGCATCCACCTGAGCGCCATCATGCGGGGAATACAAGGCTCCCGGCGACTGAAAAAACGGAAATGCGCGCGTAACATCGGTTTTAGTCCAACGCTCCACGCGAATGTCGTGTTTCTGGCGAATCGCGAATTCAAGGTCTATCTCTTCTAAATCAGCTTTTTTGCTCGCGCAATAGATGGAGGGTTTTCGCTCAAAACCTGTCGAAAAGGGTAGTTCTTCGCAAATCTGTTCCATCTTGTCGATCGCTTCAATGCAAAGATGGTAACTACGGGCCGCGTTCTTTTCGCCGACGAACTTTGCCAGTTTGTGCATGGGCACGTCTATTTCGTACTGCAATAAAGCCGTGCTGGCACAAGTACTTCCCATCCCTATGTGCCGACGGTCTACCACGGCTACGGAGACGCCTGCCTGCGCCAAATACCAGGCCGTGAGCGCCCCGGTGATGCCCCCGCCCATGACGAGATAATCTACTTGTAAGGGATGGCGGAGGGCAGGGTACTCAAAGAGAAAGCCATTTTTTAGCAGCCAATATGGGTAGGGCGTGTGGAGGTTCATGATGGATTACACTTTTTGTTCTTCCGTGGTCAATACCACTTCCTTTGTCACCACCTCTTTGTGTTCCACAAATACCGCGAATTTGCTGGGGCGAATTTTCCCGCCATGTTCATTTGCATAAACTTTGGTGAACTCTGCACCCAGATAGAGAATGATGGCAGAATAATAGACCCATAGAATAATAAGCACCACCGCACCTGCCGCTCCATAAGCCGAAACAGTACTCGAACGGCTGAGATAGAGATTTATAAGGTATTTGCCGATCAAAAACAGCACAGCAGTAAAAAATGCTCCAACCAGTACGTCGCCCCATTTTATATCAGCATCGGGTAATACCTTGAAAATCACCGCGAAAAGCAGCATGACCACGGCTGTCGATATTAAATTACTTAGAATATAGGCCAACCACGCGAATGAGCTGATATTGGCTACCAGCCAAACATCCAGGATGCTCAATGCCGCACTCACTACAAGTGAAACCATTAAAAGGAATCCTATTCCGACCACCATGGAAAAAGAAACCACACGAGTGAGCAGGAATCGAACCCAACCGCGTTTGGGTTTTGCTTTGATAGACCATATAGTGTTGATGGAATCCTGAATTTCAATAAATACGCCCGTTGCACCGATAAAAAAAGTGCCAATGCCCACAACAGTTACCCAGGGGGTATCGCCGGAGATCCGGACATTATTGATCATATCCTGCAATTGCAAGGCGCCTAATTTGCCGATCAAGCCTTCAAATTGCAAGTATAGGTAGCCCTCTGCTGCCTCTTTACCCAACAAAATGCTGCCAATTGCAATGACAATCAGCAGCATGGGCGCCATGGAGAAAAGGGTGTAATAAGAAAGCGACGCACTGAGTCTCAATCCATAATCAGCAATGAATTCCTGTACGGCAAGGCGCATCAAACGACCGATTGCAACGGTATTCTGCCAGATAATTTTAAAGGACAATTTCGTCCTCGGCGGGTTTTTCATAATTCAGTATAAACCTAGTTACACTGCCCAAGTACCACCCAAATTATAATAAAAATGACAATAGTGCTTAAGCAGCCGCCCCCAAACTTCATCGCACCTGCACCTGAAAGTATTCCTCTGAAAAAATTATTCATTTTATTTCTTTTGTTATAAAATAGCCTATTGCTAGATTTTCACAAAGATGCTGACAAGTGGTTTTATGGCAGTTACACAATTTTTTAAATTAGTTACATTATTCACACTAAGTGCATTTTACTTACAAAACTGCTGCATCAGCCCTTGCGCAGGCGCATATCCTCCTAACGCGGCTTGTTGCCAATCGGCGCAAGCCCCGGAGAGGTCGCCCGAAGCGCGGCGTGCCATACCGCGGTTGCATTTGAAGTTGGTGGCATCGGGCTTCATCGCGATCGCCTTGTCAAAGGCTACCAGGGCTTCGGCGAATTTGCCCATGCTTGCGTACGCATTCCCCTTGTTGTTCACTGCCTCTGAAAAGTCGGGGGAAAGACCAATGGCAGTATCGTAGCAAGCAATAGCCTCCGGCATTTTGCCCATCGCGGCAAGGGTATTCCCTTTCCTGAAATGGTATTCCGGGTCGGACTTGATCTTTAGCGCCAGATCGTAAGCAGCCAGCGCACGGTCATTTTGTCCGGCGCCGGCATAAGCCATGCCGAGACTGGACTGAATTTTGTCTTTGGGTTCTTTCGTGTCCATTTGGGCGAATTTTTCGAGGTCGGCGATCGCTTTTGGGAAATCTCCCTTGGTCAGCCACACCTGACCTCGTCCATACCAGGAATCAGCGAAATCGGGCTTCAACTCCATCGCGCGGCCAAACATCCTGGCGGCATCCTCGTAACGTTTTAACTTGTTGAAAGCCACCGCTAAGTTGAAGTTTGCATCAAAATAAACGGGGTCGACTTTGATGGCTTGTTCGTAGGCTTTTGCAGCTTTTTCATATTCTTCCAAAGCATCGTAGGCAAGCCCCAGGTTGGACCAGGAAAGCGGGTCGTTAGGGTTCTTGGCTGTGTTGTTTTGCCAGAGGGCCACACTTGATTTCCAGTGCGTGTTTTGCCATATCGTCAACACGGCACACAGGGCCACAAAGCCTGCCGCGAGGTAGGGCAAGATACTTTTCAAGCCTGTTTTGATTTTCCCGGATTCAACGTCCGAATAGGTTTTTGCCAGAATAAAAAACAGCCCGAGGTAGGGAATATAGGTAAAACGATCGGACATGAAAGCCTTGCCGGCGCCCTTGAATTGCAATACAAAAACGATGTTGACGAGGAAAAAAAGGAAGCCAAAAGCGAGGGTCCGGTTGTGTTTTCGACTGCCCCACACCCACCAGCCAATGGCGGCCAATGCCAGCGGCGAAACGTAGTAAAGTGCTGGCATTGCCCCCAATTTCGGATAAGGATAATAGGCGGAAAGGCCAAACGGCACGGGCACTTTATACAGGTAATTCCAAAGCGATGTAGTGGCAAAGAAGACACGCTCGGTTATAGAATAACCTGTGTACTTAAATCCTTCTGCCTCCCCCAGAAAATGAATGCCCACCAAGCCAAAAACCAATGAAAGGGCAAAAAATGGCACTTTTTCGAGCCAAATCTTCATGTTTTTCAGATCTCGCCCCGCCAGCCAATCCATCGCCAGCATCGAGAGTGGCAACGAAACGGCCTGTATTTTGGAGAAAAGTGAAAGCAGTCCAAGGATGAGCGTAAACATGTAAAATTTGCTTTTTTGCCCGGTCACATACTTCCAATAGGTCAGCAAGGCAGCGATATAAAACAGGCCGTATAGCACGTCTTTCCGCTCCGTCACCCAGGCCACACTTTCTGAGCGCATGGGGTGAATGCCAAAAAGGGCGGTGCCCAGCGCGAGTCCCCAGCCACGAACGCCCAAGGCCCGGAAAAAGAAAAACGCCAGCGCAGTGGTGGCTACATGGAGCAGTACATTGTCAAAGTGATACAAAAAGGGCTGAAAATTCTCAACGACCATCTGTCCGGGCTTCACGATTGTATCGAAGCTGTGTTCGAGGCAGTAAGAAAGCACCACCAGCGGAGAATAGTTGCCATGCGTGTGTCCGCTGAAGATCTGTCCCAGGTCCATGCTGCCGAGGGGCTTTACCATCGGATTGAGCCAGAGGTAGCCGTGGTCATCCCAGTTGACAAAGCCTGCGCCAAAGGTGTTGGCGAATACAAGAAAGGTGAGGATGAGGCAGCCGGCGAGGAGCAGTTTTTCTTTACTCGCCGAAGCCTTGGCGTAGGAGAGAGAGACGTTGGCAGGAGCAGTGGCAGTGGCAGTGGCAGTACTAGAGCTACTGTTGGTTGGCTTTGAGGCGGAGGCCTTCTGTACGGGTTGGAAATTTTTCTTTTTCTTGGACATGGCCGGAAGCAGGTTTTCGTTCGGACAAAGGAAATACGAATTCGTTTTATGGGCAATAGTTTTCGATGTTGAACGCACCGGGTGACTGCCAGTCACCCGGTGAGTTCAACATCGAAAACTTTCCGTTTGCGCAAATGAAGTTGGCGAAACGACGTTATACGGTGCTTTCTGCCGAAAAGGGGGAGGAATTGGGGCGGGGGCGGTAACTTTGCACAACAAACTGAAAATTGAAACCTATGGACGATCAAGCATTTCTTCACCAATTCAAGAGCCTGCCTGCCAATTTGCAGCGTGAGGTGTTGGATTTCATTGGCTATCTTTTCCAAAAACATGCACTCGAAAAAAAGCCAGAGCCCACTAAACCCTTGCGTAAGGCTGGAACTATGCCTGGCTTGATCGTACACATGGCGGATGATTTCAATGAGCCTTTAGAAGAGAAGTTTAAAGAATACATGATGCCAATTGCAAAGTGATGGAACAATCAATGAGTGCCCGACAGATTAGAATAGCCGAACTGATCGAGAACTTGGAAAAACTTGCTCAACTGATTGATTTGCACACCATTTGTGCAGGGAAAGTCGAATCCGGGAAAACTACTTTCACAGTTGACTTAACCTCTGGCGTAGTGGTGGTTCGAAACGTACCCGCTTTTGTCTGTACACAATGTGGCGAAGAATGGATTAACGATCCGACCACAATAAAATTAGAGGCTATTGCGGCAAGGGCAAAAGAGCAGAACACGCAGATAGAAGTGATGGCAATGAGGTAAATAGATTTTATCTCATGGAAGAAAAACAAAGCCACTATGAATTTAGATAAGACTAATGCAAAAAGGGCTGAACTGTTCTCTTCACTATATGAAATTGAAGACTCAATAAGTGTTAGAGATTTTGTAAGGAGAACTTACCGCGGCAGCAAAAACGGTAATTGTAGATTCTGTGAAGGGTTTCGAGGGGAAGCCACATTTAGAAATCTACCGCATGTTATACCACAAATGCTCGGGAACAAGTACCTGGTTTCACACTTTGAGTGTGATAATTGCAATGCTATATTTAGCGAATATGAAGATTCCTTGTCTAAATATTTAGGAATTTACAACACGATTTCTAACACAAGAAGTGCGTCTAAAATCCCTAAGTTTAAGCAAAACAAGAATGAAGAGGGTTTGAAAGTGTTTGTGGATGACAAAGGAGTAGTCCATTTTATCTCACCCAATCTTGAGGACATTCATGTAAACCAGTAGAATTTTTGTCCTACTGTATAAAAACATAGTATTTCAAATAGTAGTACCATTTTGTAGTCAAGATGTATCTCTCCATAGGGAAAAGCGAAAGATTGAGATACCGATCTACCCAATTATCCTCCCAGAGGATTTTTTTAGTAAATTTGGCAAACCAAAATTTTACGACTTTGACTTTTCGTCTCCTGCAAAAGTTTATAATGAAGATTCTTCAATTACCTTGAAATTTTTATCCTTAGTTAAGGAATAAGGCTGAGAAGTTTAAACTTTCTGCGTTTTTTAAAACTGTCATACCACCTCCCACGCCACACCCAATTACAATTAAACATTTCAATGCGACCACTCCTTTCCACGGCCCTCATCGCCGTACTCACGCTTTACCTGGCTTGCACGCCCAAAACCGGCAACAAAACAACAGCCACACCCAATCCTCCCGGCGAACCCGCCATGTGGGATTCCATGGGTAAACCCCTCTCCGGAGAAGAAGAAGAACCCCTTGAATACAATGTACTCGATGAAATGACCATCGAGCCACAAGCCGGGGAAAACCTCGATTCACTCCGCCCCTACAATGCCTCGCATACCTTTGAAGTGGACCTGATCCATACCAGGGTCGAGATCTCTTTCGACTGGGCAAAAAAACGCGCCAATGGCAAGGCCACGCTCACCATGCGCCCCTGGTTTTATGCCACGGATAAGGTGACGCTGGATGCCAAAAACTTTGACATTCAGTCAGTTACATTTGCCGATGAAAAACTCCCCTCCCAGAAAGGGGAGGGCCAGGGGCTGGGGTTGAAATATGATTATAACAACGCGCAATTGACCATTCATCTCGGTAAAACTTATTCCCGCACCGAGGAATTCAAAGTCGCCATCACTTACACCGCCAAACCTGACGAGCGCGACAGCTTCGGCGGCTCGGCAGCCATCACCAGCGACAAAGGCCTGTACTTCATCAACGCCGACGGCGCTGAAAAAGACAAGCCCAAACAAATCTGGACACAGGGCGAAACCGAAAGCAATTCATATTGGATGCCTACGGTGGACAAGCCCAACGAACGCTGCACCCAGGAAATGTACATCACCGTGGAGGATAAGTACAAAACCCTCTCCAACGGTCTGCTCCTCTCTTCCAAAAAGAACGCCGATGGCACCCGCACCGATTATTGGAAAATGGACAAACCCCATGCCCCATACCTGTTTATGATGGCCATTGGCGAGTACGCCGTAGTAAAAGACAAGTGGCGCGGCATTGATGTGGATTATTATGTGGAGCCGAAATTCGAGGCACATGCCCGCGATATTTATCCCTACACCACCGAAATGCTGGAGTTCTTCTCCACCAAACTCAACTATACCTATCCCTGGTCAAAATTCTCACAAATCATTGTGCGGGATTATGTTAGCGGGGCCATGGAGAATACTACCGCGGTGATCTTCGGCGAGTTTATGCAGAAGACCAAACGCGAACTTCTGGATGATCACCTGACCAACGAGAAGGTGGTGGCGCACGAAATGTTCCACCAATGGTTCGGCGATCTGGTGACCACCGAGAGCTGGGCCAACCTCACGCTCAACGAGGGTTTCGCCAACTATTCCGAATACCTGTGGATAGAAAATAAATATGGTCGCGATGCTGCTGACGAACATTTAATGACCGAACAGCAGGGCTACTTTTATTCTGCTGGCGACGGCGGCCATCCGCTGATTCATTTTGGCTACGAAAACCGGGAAGATATGTTCGACGCCCACTCGTACAACAAGGGTGGTTGCATTCTACACATGCTCCGTCAACAGGTAGGCGATGAGGCATTTTTTGCCGCATTGAACCGATACCTTAAGAAGAACGAGTACACTGAAGTGGAAAGCCATGAGCTCCGACTGGCTTTTGAAGACGTGACCGGTCAGGACCTCAACTGGTTCTTCAATCAGTGGTTTTTAGGCGCGGGACACCCATTGCTCGACCTCGAATACGGCTGGGATGTTGACACGAAAAAAGCCAGCATTACCGTGACTCAAAATCAAGATGGACAACAGGTTGCAAGGATCTTTGACCTTCCGCTTGAGGTGGATATTTACGAGGTATCCGGCAAGTCCCGACGCGAAAATATCCGCGTCACCAAACGCAGTCAGACCTTCACTTTCGACTGTGCAAGCAAGCCTGCGCTGATCAATTTTGACGCGACCAAAACCCTGCTTTGCCAAAAAAACGATAACCACAACGCACAGGAATGGGCCTTCATGTACCGCAACGCACCCTTGTACCGCGACCGCGTCGAAGCGTTGCAAGGCCTGCAGGCCGAGCCCTCGGTGCTTACAGAAGCTGTATTTAATGAAGCGCTCACCGACAAGTTTCACGGCATTCGTCAGCAAGCCCTGATGGCGGATGGCGCGGGCGCGGCCGGCACATTGCCCATTATCGCCCGCCTGGCTGAAACAGATCCGGAACCGGGTGTCCGTGCACAGGCCATCAGTATCCTCGGCAGATCTGGCGACAAGCAGTACATCCCCGTGATTCAGAAAAACATGGGCAACGAGCAAGCCTACAGTGTGGTGGGATCTGCGCTTTCTGCACTCCAAAAACTTGATCCGGCAGCAGCCCGCGAAGCATCAAAGATTTTACAAAGTGATGATTCAGAAGCGTTTACGCCCGTTTTGGCCGAGTTGTATGCCGACAACCCGGACCGCTCCAACCTTTCCTTTTTTGAACGAAAACTGGATAAGGCCGACGGTTTTGGTGCGTTCCCGTTTTTCGACAATTATCAGAAATTCATTATTGGTCTCGGAGACGCCGCGCTCCTGGATGCCAGTGTTGAAAAGTTTAAATTGATCTCGCTCAACCTCCAGACCAGTGAATGGCGCAGATTTGGCGCTACCAAAGCCATTGCCGACCTGCGCAATCATTACCGCGAAAAAAGCAATGCAGCCAAGGTGGCGGAACTGGAGGCGATCATAACAGAGATCCGGGCAAAAGAGACGGACCCAACCTTGAAGTTGTATTACGATATGTTTTGATAACAGAGATCATCCCGTTCCAAAGGGACACCATCTTGGTAGAAAACAGAAGGATATACAAGTTGGCGTGCCGTAGGTACACTATCAAAAACCCATAGATAGCGTACCTGCGGCACGCTTTTTCCTCGCAAACACCCGTGCCAAGATGCCGTCCCTCTGGGACGGGATGAGCCCAAAAGTTCGGGATGTATTTTTTGGGGGGGACAAAAAAGGGGGGATTCGATCATTTTATCGGAATGGCTATCTTTCCTTTTGGAGTCATCAAAAATTGGATCAATCGTATATTGAGCTAATTGAGCGGTTTAGCAATCGCTTGAGTTTGAAAATAAGGCATATCCATCTCAGCGGATCGTAATCAGGAAGGGCTTGTAATCCATATTGTACAGTTCCAGCGCCTCCTTTGCTGTTGCCTCAGATAGGGTGGATAGGTTGGCATGTGCTATAGCTTCATCAGCCGACATACTCGACCGCAAAAGCAATAAACGATATACCTCGTGCTTCTCTTCCAGGCTGGCAGCAGGCTTTTTCTGGAGCATCTGTTGATAGGCTCCGGCAATAGCTTCCCAGATTTCAATTTCGCTATCCGGGTTTGAGTCCTTTCTAAAGTTATTCAGGGTTTCCTCCAGGCTTGTATCATTTACTTCAATTAAAGCCTGTTGAATTATGCTGATTCGCTTTTTTTGATGCTCTGATAAATCTTTATGCTCCCGAGTATTGGAGTTTTTATCGCTTGTAGTATTGGCGGGCCAGCCACCCATAGGCTTGCGCTTCCATTTGTAAATGAGATAGGTCATATATGCGCCAAACAAAACGAAGATCAAAATATACATAATACATTTTTATTTAATGAAACTGAAGCTCAAAGTGGCATTTTCCAAATTTGTATGTACAAAGGAAATATAATTTAATAAACAAACCAAATGAGCCGCTACTTTAGAACAATGACTCTGGTAAGGCATGGCAACCTGCGGGGGCAAAAGACCCCGCAAAATTGGTCGTAAACCTACCCATGCATAAGTTGGTCGGTCCTTTCAAAAAAATCGTCGGAACAATAGCAGGATGAGTGTAAAGTGCTGCGTAGTTTGCAGGGCGAAAATCAACACTTCACTTTTTACCCGTCATTGTAAGTAGCAACGGCGGCATCAACTACAAAACGTTATGAACTCACTCGACCATCCCTCTTTCCCCAATCCGTCTACCCTATCCAATCGGTCTATTGCCCTGCGATTTGGAGCGATCTGGGGAGCTTCCACCATCTTTTTTAGCCTGGTTGCCTTCCTTACGGACACCGACCCGAGCATGCCCGACACCGGTGGCATAAAGTGGCTTTATGCCATTGTTGGTTTCGGAATATCCATTTGGGCGGTGGTTGCCGCCATTGGCGCTGACCGTCAACAACTTGGAGGCCTTATCACCCTGGGGCGTTGCGTGGGCTTAGGGGCACTGGTGGGTACCATTGCAGGGGTTATCGGCGCGGCATACACCTTGCTCTACGTTTTTGTGATCAACCCTGATTTTCAGGAAAATATGAACGTCGCGATGCAAGCAGAATGGGAAAAGCAGGGTATGGATGAGCAACAAATAGAAATGGCCGCTTCGATGGCTTCCATGTTTACAAACCCAATTGTTATGATCATCTCACAGGTGCTTGGCGGGATCATTTCAGGGGTACTGATTGGGCTCATAGCAGGAGCATTTATGAAACGTGAACAGCCGAATGCTTAAGTTTAAATAACTCCTGTCTTGTAATTTCTCACTTTTTTTCATTTACCTGCCGCCGCATTTATCCACAGTTTTTAACAAAAGTGGAAACAAAAGCAGGTCTATTGTATTTCTTACACATGAGCCCTGGCGTTCGTTACGGATTATTAGGTGGTATAGCCGTCGTTTTTTACTTCGCGCTGCTGTACATAGCCAAACCAGAAATGTACCTCGACCTCTCCCTTCAATGGGGTAGTATGGTCATTTATCTGATATTTATGTGGATAGCGACCAAGGAGGATTGTACACTTAAAGGCGCTGCGCGCGATTTTCGGGAAGTGGTAAGAACCCCGTTTGTTGTTTTTTTGCTCATCAATCTATGTTATTGGGTTTTCAATTATGGCCTGCGCCTCTACGATCCCAGTATTTTGCTAACAGAATTGAACGTTGCCCTTGATATGGCCAAAACCCAACTCAACGCAGGAGTTGGCGATCCGGAACAAGCAGATAAATTGCGCAAATATGTGCAGGAACTGGAAAGATTGATCCAAAACCCGCAACCACAACCCCTTGGCCCAATCATCCGGGATATGTGCATGGGGGCAGTCGGCGGCTTTGTACTTGCCGCAGGCGTAGCAGCAATGGTAAAAAATCAAAAAAAGTAAGCGCGGGATGTCCAGTAGTCTGCCTAATGACCCAATGCCCCCTTTGACGTAACAACCACTATGACCACCCTTTCCACCTCCAGAAGAGTTGCCGTTGTGCGCAAATGGCTTGGCATCCTGAGCATCTCCCGCTTGGTACGCTGGGCAATAATTTTGGCGTTGGCCTGGTGGATCTATGACAACTGGCATGAGGACTTGCCTGCTGCCAACTTTATTGGTCATTACACTTTCCCGGATTCAAAATTCGTGCAGGTAGATGGCATGGACATTCACTACCGCACGAGCGGTAAAGGAGAACCAATCCTGCTGCTACACGACGCCCAAAGTTCGCTGCATACCTGGGCTGGATGGACCGATAAACTTGTTGAAAAACAACAAGTTATAAGTGTGGACCTGCCAGGTTTTGGCCTGAGCGCACCCCACCCACAAGGCAGTTACAGCGCATTTATGTATGCGAGTTTCCTCGACAGTTTTTTACAAAAACTGAACCTGAAAAAGGTTTCCCTCGCAGGCTGTGGACTCGGGGCCCAGATCGCCTGGCAATTTGCCGCAGAGTCGCCGCAGCGGGTGGACAAACTGATCCTGCTCAACGCGCCCGGCTTTGAAGAAAAAAGCAATTCTCCTATCGATTGGCTGGCCAGTACGCCCGTGATCAATCGTTCTCTCTGGAAAGTAACTCCCCGGGCCTTCGTACGCCTCTCGCTGGTAGACGTCTGGGCCGATGATGCCCTGGTGACCGACTCTTTGGTGCAACGCCATTTCGAACTTTCCTTATTGCCTGGTCACCGCAAGGCATTCACCGATCGGGCCTCTGTGCGCGACAATCGTCCTCCAATTGATCTGATTGAACGCATTACAGCGCCTACGCTCATCCTCTGGGGTGCTGAAGACACCCGTATTTCTCCGGAACATGCCTACGATTTCCACAAACGCATCCGTGGTGCAGTTCTAAAAATTTATCGCAATACAGGACATTGGCCTCAGGAAGAAAACCCGGAACAAACGGTCCAGGATGTGCAAGCCTTTTTGGAGGGCAGGTTTTGAGCCTGATACAAAGTCGATACATTTTCACATAAGCTTTCTACCTTTGCCAATTCGCAATTTTTGCGGGGAAAACCCGATCGTAATCCGTTAGTTTATTTGAGGTAATGAAAGTATCGCTGAATTGGCTTCGAGAATTTCTCGACATACATAAATCACCCTCTGAAATCGCCGATATACTGACATCGCTGGGCCTGGAAGTGGAAGGATATGATACCGTGAAACCTTCTCCCGTTGACTTAGATAAAGTGTTGACTGGCAAGGTTTTAACCTGTGAACGCATACCTGACACAGACCACCTTTCGGCCACTACAGTAGATGTTGGTGATGGTACTGTGCGCTCCGTGGTCTGCGGTGCGCCCAATGTGGCTGCGGGTCAAATGGTCTTTCTGGCCGTGCCTGGCGCCAACGTTTTCAGCAAAGATGGCAGCTTGTTCACCATCGGTGAACGCAAGGTAAAAGGTGTCCCGTCTCAAGGCATGATCTGCGCTGAAGACGAACTTGGCATTGGCAATGACCATGCTGGCATCATCGTGCTGCCCCCGGACACGCCGCTCGGCCTGAGCGCAGCCGATCATTTCCAGAAAGAATCTGACCTCATCCTAGAAGTGGGGCTCACCCCCAATCGTGCAGATGCTACGAACCATCTGGGTGTGGCAATGGATCTTGCGGCCTACCTGCGTGTCCACGAAGGTGGAGATTTTAAGGTTCGATTGCCTAAGATTTCAACCATAACCAGTTCCGAAGAGCCCTTCCCGGTTTCGGTAGAAAACACCGAAGCCTGCCCCCGTTATGCTGGAATCGTCATCAAAGACTTGAAAATTCAGGAAAGCCCCGAATGGCTCAAGAACCGTTTGCTCGCCGTTGGGCAGCGCCCCATCAACAACGTGGTGGATGTGACCAATTACGTGCGCATCGAACTGGGCCAACCGCTTCACGCTTTCGATCTGAATAAGATCAAAGGCGGCAAAATATTGGTCAAAACCCTCCCCGCTGGAACGGGTTTTAAGACCCTTGACGAGGTGGAGCGGAAGCTGCTCGCCGAAGATTTGATGATCTGTGACGGCGAATCCACTCCCATGTGTATGGGAGGCGTATTTGGCGGTTTCGGCAGTGGCGTTTCTTCAAATACCACGGCAATTTTCCTCGAAAGCGCATATTTCGATCCAAAGTGGATCCGTCGCTCCATGTTGCGCCACAATCTCCGGACGGATGCCGCCTGGTCTTTTGAAAAAGGCGTCGACCCGAATGGCTGTATCCGGGCCCTGGAACGCGCCGTTGCGCTAATTCAAGAACTGGCTGGTGGTGAAATTTCCAGTGGACTGGTTGATATTTATCCCAACCCGGTCAAACCGGTACGTGTTGACTGCTCCTTTGAACGGATCAACGCGCTGATTGGCGAAAACCTCTCGAAAGAGCGGGTAAAGAAAATTCTTTCCGCCCTGGAAATCGGGGTTGAAAACGAAACTTCATCGGGTTTTTCTGCCGTTGTGCCCACCAACAAGCCTGAAGTGAACCGTGAGGCCGACATCGTGGAGGAAATCCTCCGGGTACACGGGCTGGATGCGGTACCAATCCCGACCCAGATCAGGAGCAGCATGGAGATCCAGACCAGGCCCAATCCAGACGCTGTGCGCAATCTCGCAGCAGATTTCCTAGCCTCCAATGGCTTCAACGAGTGCATGAGCCTCGCGCTTTCCAATTCTGCCTACTATCTGGGGGACAATGCCGCTTTACCCCTTGAAAAAGAACAACTTGTGTTCATCCACAATTCGGCCAATCAGGGACTGGACTGTTTGCGCCCAAGTATGCTTTTCAGCGGCCTGGAAGCCATTCAGCGCAACCAGAACCGCCAAAATGCAGATCTGCGGCTGTTTGAATTCGGGAAGGTATATGCCCGTTCGGGGGAAAAACTGGAAGAATCTCATCGGCTGAGTATCTTTTTAACAGGCGCTCATGCTGCCGAGAGTTGGCAACCTTCCGCCAAGAAATCGGTGGACTTTTTCACCCTGAAAAGTTATGTGACCAATCTGCTGACCCGCCTTGGGGTGAGTGGATTCCAGGAAACAACGTGGAGCGGCGCTCCATTCCAATATGCCCTGAAACTTCATCGCGGACCTCAGGAATTGGTGACGCTAGGCGCAGTTGCGCCGTCTTTTTTGAAAAAAATGGACCTTAAGAACCCGGTCTTTTTTGCCGATTTCAATTTTGAAACCGTGCAGAAAGCATGCGGTGGAAACAAAATTCAGTTCACTGAACTCAACAGGTTTCCTAACGTTCGCCGTGACCTTGCACTGGTCATTGATCAATCGGTAGGTTTTGGCGATATTCGTCAATTGGCAGCCAAAACGGCCAAAAAAATGTTGAAGGAGGTAAATCTGTTCGACGTGTTTGAAGACGAAAGCAAACTGGGTGCCGGCAAAAAATCCTACGCGGTCAGTTTTGTTTTTGAAGACCATGAGAAGACCCTGCAGGACAAAGAGATAGATGCAATGATGGGGCAATTGGTCGGGGTATTTGAAGGAAAACTGGGAGCAGTGATCCGAAAATAGTTTTTTGAAACTTTAAAACCACCAGGGGCCGCAATAGACGGTCTCTTCACAATAACGCAAACCGAATCATCACAATTAAACAATCATGGATATAACTAGCATCATAATAGGGTTGGTCGTAGGAGGTGTCGCTGCATACCTCATTGCCAGCCTGACCGCCAAAAAAGGCGGTAATAAAGCCGTCGAAGAAGCCAATCGGCAAGCTGACCTTATCATTCAGGAATCCCGCCTTTCTGCCAAGCGTGTGGAAGACGAGGCTGCCCTGAAAGCCCAAAAAATTGTAGGCAACGCGGAGGCAGACAACGAGCGGATCAAACAACAAAAGATTCAGGAGGCCAAAGAGCGTTATGCTCAAATGCGGATAGAGGTAGAGGAAGAGAAGACCAAAAGGCAGTTGGAACTCAAGGATCTGGAGATGGAGATCGCCTCTCAGCAAAAGGACTTGAAAATTGAGAACGATGCACTGGAAGCCCGATTCAAAGAACTGGAGACTAAAAAAGGCGACATCGAAACCCGCCAATCAGAAATAGAGACGCTTCGCGAAAATCTGGACAAGCAACTCAAGATCGTCCAGAAGAAAAAAGAAGAACTTGACGCCGCCAACGAAGAGCGCATCAAGGCTTTGGAAACCATCGCCAAGCTCAGCCAGCAGGACGCAAAAGATCAACTTCTGGAGCAGGTGCGCGCCAAGAGCGAAAGTGAGGCTCAGACTATCGTGCGCGATGCCGTCACTCAAGCCAAACTGAACGCCAGCAAGGAGGCCAAAAAGATTGTCATCCAGACCATTCAGCGCATGGCCGCCGAGTTCACCATTGAGAACACCGTCTCCGTTTTCAACCTTGAAAACGATGAGATGAAAGGCCAGATCATCGGCCGCGAAGGCCGCAATATCCGTGCCCTTGAGGCCGCTACCGGAGTGGAAGTTATCGTAGACGATACTCCGGAAGCGATCGTGCTTTCCTCCTTTGACCCTGTACGCCGGGAGATCGCACGGCTGTCGCTCCAGCGCCTGGTGGCCGACGGTCGTATCCACCCACAACGGATTGAAGAAGTGGTGGCCAAAGTACAAAAGCAACTGGAAGAGCAAATCGTCGAGATCGGCGAGCGCACCGTCATTGAGCTTGGCATCCACGGCCTCAATGCTGCTTTGGTTCGCATGGTGGGCCGTATGCGTTTCCGTTCGTCTTACGGTCAAAACCTGCTGAAACACAGCATCGAGACCGCTGAACTCTGCGCCATCATGGCCGCCGAACTTGGCATGAATCCGAAGCAGATCAAAATGGCCAAGCGCGCCGGACTGCTTCACGATATCGGTAAAGTGGCCGAGGAAGAGACCGAACTTAGCCACGCACTTGTGGGCATGAAATTGTGCGAGCAACACGGCGAGCACCCCGTCATCATCAACGCCGTGGGCGCTCACCACGACGAGATCGAGATGAACAACATTTTATCGCCCATCATTCAGGCCTGTGATGCTATTTCTGGCGCACGTCCTGGCGCACGGCGTGAAATTCTGGAGAACTACCTCAAGCGTATTGGCGAACTTGAAGAGATTGCCCGCAGTTACGAGGGTGTATCCAATGCCTTTGCCATGCAGGCGGGCCGCGAACTCCGCGTCATCGTGGAGGCCGATAAAGTGACCGACCAATACGCCGATGACCTGTCGTTCCTCATTTCCCAGAAGATTCAAGACGAAATGCAGTACCCCGGACAGATCCGGGTTACCGTGATCCGGGAGAAGCGCGCAGTAGCGTTTGCACGATAGGATTCTGACCCCTGGAGATAGAAATAATTGGAAACATGAGTCATCCCCATTTTCTGGGAAAGCGTAAGGTGTATGGATTTAAGATTACAAATTACATGATTTAAGATTTTAGATCGAGGGCCAAAGCCGGGTTTTTCGCTCTGGCAGATAACCTCTAAAATCTTAAAGCATGTAATCTGGAATCTTAAATCAAAACTGGCCCTAGCGCTTTGTAACCACCTGATTCCCAATATCATACCATCCCTTCCACGTCTTCCCCGGACATCTGCCGCTCAAATAATTCGGCATAATAGCCGCCGCGAGAAAGCAATTCCTCATGGGTGCCTTCTTCGGATACCTGATGTTCGTCCAGAACAATGATCTTGTCGAACTGAAGCATTTTGTAAATGCGGTGCGTGATGATAATGGCCGTTTTGTCGGCCAATGCGCCTGAGAGGTAGCCCAGTATTCTGCTTTCAGTGTTGGTATCCACCGCAGAAAGGCAGTCGTCAAGCAGCACCAGATCTGGCTCTTTTGCAAAGGCCCTGGCGATGCTTAAGCGCTGTTTTTGGCCGCCGGAGAGGTTAACACCGCGTTCACCCACCATGGTTTCGTAGCCTTCCGGGAGGCCGATAATTTCGTCGTGGACGGAGGCGCTCTTGGCAAAATATTCCGCAGCTTCCCGGCCAATCCCGTCTTTCCCAAAGGAAATATTTCCCAAAACGGTGTCTGAAAAAAGGAACACATCTTGCGGTACATAGCCGATCCGCTGTCGCAAATGTGCCAGATCATGTTCCCGAATGTCTTTTCCATCCATTAATATCCGCCCCTCATCCACATCGTACATCCGCACAAGCAAGTCAGCAATGGTTGTTTTGCCACTTCCCGTACGTCCTACAATGGCCATTTTTTGGCCGGGGAAGATCTCGAACGACACATTTTCAAGGGCTTTGATACCCGTATCGGGATACCTGAAGGAGACGTTCTGGAATTGGATATGGCCTTTAAGACGGTCGACGGTGGACGGTGGACGATGGACGGTCGACGATGGACGGTCGACGGGGGACGATGAACCATTGTCTGCAGCAGGGTCAAGGGTCAATGGCGAACGGTCAATAGTCACAGCGTTTATAATGGTAGGTTGGGTATCTAAAAACTCATTGATTCTTTTTTGCGAAGCAGCGGCTTGTTGTGTCAGCGAAGCGATCCAGCCAATGGCAGTCACAGGCCAGGTGAGCATATTGATGTAAATGACGAACTCTGCGATGTTGCCCGGATTGATCTTTCCAGCCACTACTTGCAATCCCCCGACATATACGGTGATGATGGTACTGGCGCCAATAAGCAGGGCCATGAGCGGAAAAAAGAAGGCGTCAATTCGGATGAGTTCGAGCGATTTTTTTCGGTATTCCTCACTTTGTGCTGCAAACCAGCGTCCCATGGCCAACTCCTGCACATAACTTTTCACCACACGGATACCACTGTACACCTCTTGTGTGGTGCTGGTCAGCGAGGCCAGTTGCTGCTGAATTTTTTCGCTTCGACGGTTGATCAAAGTACTCACCCAATAGATCGAAATACTCAAAAAAGGCAAGGGCAATAAGGACCAAAGCGTCAATTCAACGCTCACACGCAGCATCGAGGAAATGGCGAGCACAAAAAGAAATATCAGATCCAGACCATATAAAATGGTGGGACCCAGGAACATACGCACCTTCGATACATCCTCTGAAATACGCGACATGAGGTCGCCCGTGGCATTTCGTTTGTAAAAAGCGAGGTCCAGCGACAGGTAATGCGCGAATATTTCCTTGCGCATATCGTATTCGATCAGCCGGCTTACCACAATGATGGTTTGACGCATAAAGAACATCGCAACGCCCATCAACAGTGCCAGCGCAATGACCCCCGCGCCAAACCACGCGATCTGGCCGCCCAAAACGCCCATGGCTTCCGGGTGTGCTGTTATGCCACCCTGGGCTTTGTAGGCCGCCACCTCACGCACCACCGTGTTCAGTGCATCGCCGATGACCTGTGGTTGCCACACGGCGAAATAGTTTTTGAGCAAAACAAAGAGAACGCCCAGTAAAACCCGCCAGCGATATTTCCAGAAAAACTTTTTAAGGTAGGAGAGGTGTTTCATCAAAAAAGGAGATACGAGGCCAAAACACATTGTCTTGCAAACTGTTTTGAAACCCGGATCAAAACGTTTCAAAAGGAAAATTACCGAACAGTGTACTTTTGAGGCGAAAGTAAAAAATTAAGGTCCCATTGTCCCTTCGTGTTTTCAAAAAGCACACGGTACGTTCAAAAATTCTTCCAAAATGCAAGAAGCATATATCGTAGCAGGGTTTCGTTCTGCCATCGGCAAAGCCGGAAAAGGCGGGTTCAGAGGTTACCGTTCAGACGACCTCGCAGTGGACGTGATCAAACATCTGCTCGCTACCGTACCACAACTCGATCCCAAACTGGTGGACGACTGTATCGTGGGTTGCGCGAACCCTGAAGGCGAACAAGGTCTTCAAATCGGGCGGCTCATTTCTAACCGTGCCCTGGGCATAGAAGTGCCCGGCATGACCGTGAACCGTTATTGCGCTTCCGGTCTTGAAACCATCAGCATTGCTGTGGCTAAAATTCGTGCAGGAATGGGTCAGATTTATGTGGCCGGCGGCGCAGAAAGTATGTCGCTCATCCCAATGACCGGCTACAAACTCGCTCCGAATTACAACATTGCAAAAGATACGCCGGACTACCTGGTGGGCATGGGTCTCACTGCTGAAGCCGTTTCAAAAAAATGGAACATCAGTCGTGAAGCCGCCGATGAATTCAGTGTGCGCAGTCATCAAAAGGCCGCTGCGGCCATTGACGCAGGCAAATTCAAAGCCGAAATCGTACCCATTCAAGTCCCCGAAGTCTGGGTCGAAAACGATAAACGCAAAGAACGCGTGAACACCGTGGACACAGACGAGGGTGTTCGGCGCGACACGACCGCAGAAGGGCTTGCAAAACTTCGTCCTGCATTTGCGCAAGGCGGTGTTGTGACCGCGGGCAATTCTTCCCAGACTTCCGATGGCGCGGCGTTTGTGCTGGTCATGTCGGAAGAAATGGTAAAAACACTTGGTTTACAACCAATTGCGCGATTGGCTGCCTGCTCAGTAGCGGGTGTAGAGCCCATTTATATGGGCATCGGCCCTTGTGCGGCCATTCCCAAAGCCCTTAAACAAGCGGGCATGAAACTCGGCGACATACAAGCCATCGAACTCAATGAAGCCTTTGCAGCCCAAGCGCTTGCGGTGATCAAAGAGGCCGGACTGAATCCTGATATTGTGAACGTGAATGGCGGGGCGGTTGCCCTCGGTCATCCACTCGGCTGTACTGGCGCTAAGCTCAGCGTTCAAATCCTCAACGAGATGCGCCGCAGCAACCAAAAATATGGTCTGGTAACCGCCTGTGTTGGCGGGGGACAAGGCATTGCAGGGATTTGGGAAAGGCTGAATTAGTCTTTCAAAAATGCTCTAAGTACGTCTAACAACTCCTTGGGTTTTTCGGCGTGTACCCAATGCCCGGCATCTTCAATGGTGACGAGTTCAGCATTGGGGAACAGTATTTTGACCTGCGCCCAATCGCTGTCTTTAATATAATTTGAGCGGCTGCCACGCACAAAAAGGGTGGGTTTTTGAAAGGGTTCTCCGGTAACCGGCGCGAGGATGTCGTCGAAATGCTTCCAAAGCACTGGCAGGTTCATTTTCCAGCTGAACGTCCCATCATCTTCCCGGGTGATGTTTTTCAGCAGAAATTGTCTTGTTCCCACGTCCGTAATTCGTTCGGCGAGGTAGGATTCGGCCTCGCTGCGTTGGGTTATTTTTGACAAATCCAGCCCAAGCAGCGCCTGAATTATGCCGGAATGGTTGTCGTCAGCCTGGCCCGGCTCCATGTCTACCACCACCAGTTTTTCCACCATGTCCGGGTGGGTAAGGGCGAGCTGCATGGCCACTTTTCCGCCCATGCTGTGTCCGATCACAGCTGCGTGGAACATCCATTTTTCTTCCATAAACACACGCAGATCTTCCGCCATTTCCGGGTAGGTATGGCTGGGCACATGGGGGGATCGACCATGGTTACGCAGGTCAGGAGTAACCACTAAATGCTTGTCGGACAAGCCTTTGGCGATGGTTTGCCAGTTGTCGGAGAA
>JAUSMG010000197.1 GCA_030645295.1 Saprospiraceae bacterium
AAAAACCTTTTCCTCGGAGCCGGATTGCATTATGCCGAACAGGCTGTACCGCTGGGTAATTATTCCGGTAAAAACCTGATCGGCACCCAGCCCGGCACCGCCTCAGCAGAAAAAGTAATCATCAATGATGCACACTACGACACGGTGAATAACGCCCCGGGCGCCGACGACAATGGTTCTGGCACCGTGGGGGTGATGGAGGCGGTCCGACTGTTGAGCCGTTACCCTTCAAAGAAAACCCTGCGTTACATTGGTTTCGATCTGGAAGAATCGGGCTTGTTGGGCAGCGTTCGCTATGTCAGCTTCGGGATTCCGGCCGGAGAGCAAATTGAAGGGGTATTCAACTACGAAATGATCGGCTATTGGAGCAACGAACCCAACAGCCAGACCCTTCCGCCAGGCTTTTCAACCCTGTTCCCCGCCGCCGCCGCGACGGTAGCCGCCAATCAATATCGGGGCGATTTTATCACCAATGTCGGCAATACGGCTTCTCAATCCCTCGTACTGCTTTTCAGCAATTCAGCACAGCAATATGTACCTGGGTTAAAGGTGATTTCACTCGATGTACCCGGTGATGGTTCCATAGCTCCGGATCTTCGCCGCAGCGATCATGCTCCTTTTTGGAGTGCCGGAAAAAAGGCGCTTATGCTCACCGACGGCGCCAATTTCCGTAACGAATGCTACCATACCCCGGCCGACACCCTGGATGAAAAACTTGATTTCACTTTTATGTCGAACGTCGTGAAAGCCACCATTGCTTCCATGGCACAACTCGCTGAAATGCAACATGGTGATTGGGCAACGGCTAGCTTCCAAAACAATGTAGACGTTTCAAATCCGCGATTACCTTTCTTTCTATCGGTTTATCAGCAAGATAATCAACTGGATTGGCTGACCATAGAAGGGCAGTGTTCGTTTGGGGATGTAATTCTGGAGCTCTACGATATGAAAGGTTCGCTCCTATTACAAGAGGGTATCGTCTGCCCGGACGAAGGCTCCTTCTCACAAATACGCCTTCCAAAACTACCAACGGGCATGTATATTGTGAAGTTCAGATACCCCGGTGGGATACAGGCGCAAAAAATCCTGCTGCGGTGAGGGGTGAGATTTTACCTTTGCCGCCCTTATGCGGGTTTTTACCGATCTATCTCAATTGCCGACCTTTCGTAACGCTGTCGTTACGATTGGCTCTTTCGATGGTGTTCACCTGGGACACCGGCGTATCCTTGAACGGCTACAGTCGCTGGCCCATCAGAACGATGGCGAAAGTGTGGTCATCACATTCGACCCACACCCACGTACAGTGTTGAAGCCGGACGACGCTACTTTTAAACTGCTTACAACTACCGAGGAGAAAATTGCGCTGCTTGCTCAGGCAGGCATTGACAATGTAGTGGTGGCGCCTTTTTCGCTGGAATTTTCCCGGCAAAGTGCCCTCCATTACGTGGAGGATTTTTTGATCCAAAAATTTGCACCCCGATTCATCGTCATTGGCTACGATCACCGCTTTGGTACCGGGCGTGAAGGGGATATTGGATTCCTTAAAAAATTTGAAAAAACGGCTGGTTTTGAAGTGGTTGAAATCTCCGCTCAAGAGGTAGACGAAATAGCAGTAAGTTCTTCAAAAATCCGTAAAGCACTAGAAATCAGTGATATAGTGCTGGCAAATCGCCTGCTTGGCCACCCATTTTCCTTCACCGGCGAGGTGGTCACCGGCAATAAGATCGGTCGCAACATTGGATTTCCTACCGCCAATCTCGAAGTCGCTGACCCGCACAAACTAATTCTCCCTGAAGGAATCTATGCCGCAACAGTGGGCGCACACAAAGCAGCGCTCTACATTGGCAAGCGCCCTACCCTATCGCCCAATGGCAAGCGCGTGATCGAGGTGAATATTCTGGATTTTGAAGGCGAATTGTACGGCCAGAATCTGACGGTAGAAGTCCTGGATTTCATCCGACCGGACAAGAAACTGGATAATCTGGAAGATCTGAAAAAACAAATCAGTGCGGACAGAGCGGAAATAGTAAGCCGGCTGAATCAAATGCAGGACGGTGGACAATGGACGGCGGACATTAGATCCGGCGCTGCCCGGTCCAAGATCCAAGGTCCAAGGTCCGACGTAGCCGTTGTCATCCTCAATTACAACACCCGCCGGCATCTCGAACAATTCCTGCCCTCCGTGGTCGCCAACAGCCCTGGTGCGCGGATTATTGTAGCCGATAATGGTTCTCCGGACGATTCGATGGAGTTCCTTCGGAAACAATATCCGGGAGTAGAACTGATTGATTTACAACAGAATTGGGGTTTTGCAGAAGGATATAACCGGGCACTAAAGCAGGTACAAGCAGAGATTTATGTTATCCTAAACTCGGATGTAGCGGTTTCTCCCAACTGGCTGGAACCGATTCTGACGGCCATGAAAAACGACCCCACCATAGCCGTCGTCCAACCAAAAATTTTGGCCTGGAAAGAAGTCTCCACCCTCAACCCTAAACCCTCAACCAATTTAGCCGCCGAAGCCTTGTCGAAGGAGAGTCACCAATTTGAATACGCAGGCGCCTCAGGAGGCTGGATCGACCAACTCGGTTACCCGTTCTGCAGGGGAAGGATCTTCAGCCAGCGCGAAGCGGATCATGGCCAATATGATACCCCGCAAGAGTGTTTCTGGGCCTCAGGGGCCGCATTTTTTATCCGTGCCGAATTGTACCACACCTTTAGCGGCTTCGACGGCGACTACTTTGCGCACAACGAAGAAATTGACCTTTGCTGGCGTTTGAAGCGGGCGGGCTACAGCATTTGGTGCATTCCACAATCGGTCGTCTGGCATTTGGGCGGCGGCACTCTGGAGTATGAAAATCCGCGCAAGGTGTTTCTCAATTTCCGAAACAGCTTGTATTCCCTATTAAAAAACGAACCTTGGGGAAAACTGCTGTGGTTAATCCCTGCCCGGCTCCTGCTGGATGGCTTGGCCGGAGCGCGGTTTGCAGTCAAAGGACAATTTCGCGCTATTTGGGCGATCGTTCGGGCCCATTTTTCCTTTTATGGAAATTTTAGACTCATGTGTCGTAAACGTCAGGAAGGGTTTCAAATCATTGAAAAACAAAAGATTGCACCCAAAAATGAAAAGGGGATTTATCCCGGAAGTATCATTGTGGCGCATTATCTGCGGCGGGTGAAAGTGTTTTCAAAATTGTAACCCGGAACGCTGTTCCGGGAAACCATACCGGAACAGCGTTACAGGAAACCATACCGGAACAGCGTTCCGGCCTACATTATGAACTACGAACTAATATATGAAGACGAGCACATCCTCGTCGTCTCAAAACCAGCAGGGCTACTCACCATTCCGGATCGGGCCGGCAATCAAAACAGCCTGGTCACCGCATTGCAAAGCAAATACGGAAAGGTGTTCATTGTCCATCGACTCGACCGGGAAACAAGTGGTATCCTCTGTTTCGCCCGCAATGAAGCGGCCCACCGCCACCTTTCCATGCAGATGGAACACCACACTGCAGATAAATTTTACCTCGCGCTGATTGACGGAGTATTGCATCACGAGGAAGGCGAGATTGATAAACCCATCGGCGAACATTATCATATTCCCGGCAAGATGGCGATAACCAGTTCAGGTAAACCATCCCTGACTTTTTACCGCGCGGTGGAACGATTCCAACGGTTCACACTCGTGGAAGCACAGATCAAAACCGGTCGAACGCACCAGATTCGGGTGCATTTCCAGAGTATCGGTTATCCGCTGGCCGTGGATGCATTGTATGGCCGTCGGGAGAAGTTTTTGTTGTCAGAAGTAAAAGGCAAAAAGTACAAATCGGGCAAATTCACGGAAGAGGAGCGACCGCTAATGGAACGGACCTCGCTTCACGCCGCGCGTTTGCGGCTGCAGCATCCGGTTACCGGGGAGATCATGGAATTCAATGCTGCGTTGCCGAAGGATTTTGCAGCGGTATTAAGTCAGTTGAGGAAATGGGGGAGTTAAGTAAACCACCCTATCTTCGCCCACAATATGGCCGCAACACAGCAACAACGCATCATTTTTGGGCTGAAAGTCAAACAGTTCCGGCAGGAGCGAGCCTGGAATTTTGAAGAACTGAGTCAACGGACTGGCATCTCCATTTCCTACCTGAACGAAATTGAAAAAGGAAAAAAGTATCCACTCCTGGATTACCGAAAGCGGCTGGCCGAGGTGCTGGAAGTGCCTTATGATTTTCTGATCTCTCCTGAATTGACCAAGGAATTTGCGCCACTTGGCGAACTGCTCCACAGCAAATTTCTGAATGACCTCCCACTCGATCTTTTCGGTATCGGAATGCAGCCATTGGTGGAGATCATCGCCAGCGACCCCGCCAAAGTCAATGCCTTCATCTCGGCCCTACTGGAAATTGCCCGGGTTTATGCCTTGCGCGAAGAGCATTTTTATTTTGCAGCATTGCGGGCATATCAGGAATTGCGCAACAATTATTTCGAAGAGATCGAGCAGGCTGCGACTGACTTTGTTCGGGAACATCAGCTGCCAAAGAACGGTGGCGTATCACTGACCATGCTCACGGACATTCTGGAAAAACAGCATGGTTGTACCGTAGTTCCCGATGGTCTCGATGCTTATGAGCCCCTTCACTGGCTTCGCTCAGTCTTCAACCCACATACGAAGCGTATTCTCCTGAACGGCCAACTCAATGAACATCAACGCAGCTATCAACTGGCCAAAGAACTGGGATTCAATGAATTGCGATTAAAAGAACGTCCATGGGCTTCCAACTTTCTTCGGGTCAATTCCTTTGAGGAAGTGTTGAACAATTACAAAGCGGCCTATTTCGCGGTGGCTATTTTGGTCAATCGGGAATCATTTGTGACCGACATCGGAGAATTCTTTGCACAGGAAAATTGGAAAGAAAACGGACTACGGGATCTTATGGCAAAGTATCAGGCCAGCCCGGAGGTTCTGTTCCAACGCTTTAATGTTTTGACCAAAGATTTTGGTCTGGACAAGGTTTTTTTCCAGCGCGTGATCCATGATCTGGAGCGGGACGCTTTCGAGATGGATAAGGAGCTTCACCTGAACCGCCGCCACCAACCCCATGCCACCGGACTCGGCGAACATTACTGCCGGCGCTGGTTGTCCATTTCACTCCTCCGAGATCTGAAAACCAAACAGATCGAAACCGGCAATCCAAACCTGCAACGCATTGGCATACTGCGCGCTGTATTTGTCGCCACCGATGAAGAGTACCTCTGCATCGCCATCGCCAAGCCCGGCCACCCTACCCCGGGGCGAAACGTTAGCGTAACCCTTGGTGTACTTCTTGACGATCATACCAAACAACGCATCCGTTTCTGGGACGATCCTGCCATTCCACGCCGCAGGGTGAACGTGACTTGCCAGCGCTGTGCTTTGTATGATTGTTTGGAACGTGCTGCTCCGCCCAAAGTCGTTCTTCGACGGGAGGAGCGGAAGCGAATGGAAGAATTGTTGCGGCAGTTGACTGGAATTTAAAACATGAGTCATCGCACCAGCACCAAAGTAGCCTTGTAATCCTTTTGCGGAATGGGAGGCCCTTGTTTCTTGGGTGGTGCTACATCTTTGAGTTTCAAAGTGTAAGTGCCCAGTTGGGATTCCCCTTTTCCACCTTGGCTCATGTCACCCGTGGCTAGTGTGACTTGTTCGGTTAGACTACCATTCGTAAGGGTGAAAACACAATCTGCACGACCCGCCCAAATGCATTGAACCCCTTCAGCGCATCGGCTGTCCCCTGACACAGAGTCAAAACGAATACTTCTTTCCGGATTCTCTTCCAAAACAATGGTTTCTCCTACTTTAAGTGTAAAGGGTTCATCGAGTTTGGCCTTGGGTGTGGCTGGTGGCGTGACCGCAACCGACAACATTATATTGTACTCCTCTGGTTTGATCTCTTTGTCCTTGATCTTGATCGGCGAAACACCCAGTACCCGCAATGTATGTCCTTTAAAATCTGTGACATTGCTCGTGCCGTAGGTCATGGTAAAGGGCAGGGTGACGGTTTGTGATTCCCCCGCCTTGGTCAGGGTAAGTACCACGTCTGCCTTGCCGGCGGTGATGCATTCTACCCCTTGAGGGCATCGACTGTCGGCAGCTACCTTTTCAAATTTTATTGTAAAACCTTGAATATCAGATGAATCACCGGTTTGTCCAACCTGAAGGGAAAAAGGTTGGTCAAAGCTGAATTGTACTGCCGGCAGTGCCGGTTTTGGGCATCCGAGGCTGATCAACAGCAAGGAAAACGCAAGGCTTGAAAAAAGCAGATTTTTCATTTGTAAAGAAAACTGGTTTGGTGAAGAGAAGGAATTGGTTTTGAAGCGTTCTGAATTGGGAGCAATGATATATTGTTCCATACCGAAAACCCTCGAAACCTATTAGTTTTGCTCCGCGAAAGTAGCAACGACACTGTACATGGAGCCAATTATTAAAGGTCTGCTTTTCGGGCTGGCCTACGGTCTACTCCTCGGACCGCTTTTTTTTCTAAACGTCCGTACCACGCTGACCTACGGCATACGGCAAGGTGTGGCATTGGTAGCAGGGGCATTCACCAGTGACCTGCTCATGGTTCTGGCAAGTTGGTGGGGCGCAGAAAGGCTGGCATCCATTACCAGGGAAGATTTGTTTCAAAGCTGGTTCGGATTGATTTGCGGGCTCTTACTTTTTGGTTTCGGCCTTTCATCTGTGTGGCCCGGCAAACGGAACTTTGACAAGCAAATGGGACAAAAGCAGCCCCTTGGTAAACGCAGTTACGCCTACCTTCAGGGGTTTTCAATCAACATGAGCAACCCATCCAACTGGCTTTTCTGGCTGGGTGTGGCCACCGCTGCAAGGGCAGAAGCACCGAGTGGGGATACCAATTACTTGCGTTTTTTCATGGCAGCAGCCTTGATAGCCTTGTTCAGCACCGACCTCACAAAAGTATTGCTGGCGCACCAGATCGGACAACGACTGAAACCCGGGGTACCTGAAAAGATCGTCCGTTTTGCAGGTTTTATCCTGATGGGGTTGAGCCTCTGGATACTGTTCAGGGTCGCACAAAACGCTTTTTGACGCTTTTTGCCGAAGAATTCTCAAACCAGCCACGAATTGCACAAATTTTCACGAATCATAATATCCGGCATATTTTCAATATCCAAATATCCAAATTTCCCAATATCCCAATCCCAATATCCCAATCACTCAATAAAGCATGGATTCTCTGCGCGAGCAACTTCTTATTTTAATCAGTACACCGCTGTATGTAGTGGTCATCCTGGCCGAAATACTGCTGAGCCATTACCGCCATACGAAGTCATACACGGTGCGGGATACGCTCACCAATCTATACCTGATGCTGCTCAACAGTGGCGTTGACCTGGCATTCCGCCTCGTGTATCTCGTTATATTTCAATGGTTTTGGGTGAATCGGTTGTTTGAATTTACGACCCCTTTCTGGTACTGGTTCTGGCTGGTAGTGGGCATGGATTTCCTGTACTACTGGTTGCATCGTGTGGATCATTTCAGTCGCTTTTTCTGGGCGGTACACGTCACACACCATTCTTCTGAGCAGTACAATCTGACCGTGGGATTTCGATCCTCTGTCTTTCAGCCCTTATACCGTTTCATTTATTTCATACCGCTCTGTCTGGCCGGATTCAAAGCAGTGGACATTCTGTTTGTTTTTGCTGCTACCCAGATCTGGGGGATCCTTGTTCACACGGAACACGTGCGCAAACTAGGCTGGCTCGAACACATCCTTGTTACGCCTTCGCACCACCGCGTACACCACGCTTCCAACCCATTGTATCTGGATAAAAACCTGGGGATGTTCCTGATTGTGTGGGACAAATGGTTTGGTACTTTCCAACCCGAACTGCCTGAAACAGCATACCAGCCCCTGCGCTATGGCCTTACCACACCGCTGAAAAAAAGAGATCCCATAAACATCGTTTTTCATGAGTGGATCAATATTTTTAAAGACTTGTGTGGCAAAAAACCACTTCGCTCAAAGTTCTGGTATGTCTTTGGCCCACCAGGTTGGAGCCACGATGGAAGCACTATGACCAGTGCGCAAATGCGGGAAAAAGAGCGTCAGGAAAAAGTTTAAAGGGTAATCCGATTCCAGCGTACATCCAACAACTTTTGCCGTTCATCGAATCATGAATTTTACCCTAAAAAGGCATTCTACCTTCGGGCGTATGAAACAATTCCTCCGAATTCTCTACGAAGGTGCGGCCCAGGCATGGCAGCAGCTACTGGCCAACAAGCTCCGTTCCTTCCTTTCGCTCCTAGGCGTTACCATTGGTATTTTTTGCATCATCGGGGTCAAAAGTGCTGTCAATTCTCTGGAGGACAATATCCGCGGTTCCATGGCCAAGCTGGGCAACGATGTGATCTACATCGAGAAATTCTCCTGGGGCGAAGATCCTGGCCGGAATTTTTGGAAATGGATGCGGCGCCCAAGCTTCACTTTTCGTGAATTTGAAACCTTGAAGGAAGAACTCGAACTGGCTGATAAGGTGGGATTTTGGCAATTTATAGGCTCAAAAACTGTCAAATGGCAGTCTTCAAACGTTGAAAACGTTTTTTTTCTTGGAATTACAGAGGACTGCTACGAACTTTTCCACATTGAATTCGATGGAGATGGCCGGTATTTTTCAACATCGGAATACCAGAGTGGAGCCGATGTGTGCATCCTCGGAGCAGAAATTGCAGAAGGCCTTTTCGGTCCGAGCATCGACCCCCTCGACAAGGACATCAATGTTGGAGGGCGGAAACTTCGCGTAATTGGCGTAACCAAAAAATCAGGAAAGGAATTACTCAAGCCGTTCAATTTTGACAACGGCGTGCTGGTAAGCTACAACCTTGCCCGGCGTGGATTCGGAGTTCGCAACAATGGAAGTGGACAAGGCCATCAAACCAGCATTCAGGTGAAAGCCAAACAAGGGGCTGATATTGAAGAACTTAAAGACGAAATTACCGGTGTTTTGCGGGGCGAACGCCACATTCGACCCAGAGAGGAGAATAATTTCGCACTCAACACCTTATCCATCATCAGCGGGCTTTTTGATAAACTTTTCGGCACCATGAACATTGCGGGATTATTCATCGGTGGATTTGCGCTTTTGGTGGGCATGTTTTCCGTCGCAAATATCATGTTCGTGTCCGTGCGGGAACGAACCAACATCATCGGGATCAAGATGGCGCTTGGCGCCAAACGGTGGTTTATACTCCTGGAAATCCTGATCGAAGCCGTAGTGCTGTGTATTTTCGGCGGACTGCTCGGACTGCTGCTCATATGGGTGGTTACAGCGGGCATCTCAGCCGCCATCGATTTTGACATTCACCTTTCCCTGAGCAATGCATTTTGGGGAGTCCTCACCTCCGTAGTGGTCGGGGTAGTTTCGGGTCTGATCCCTGCATCCCAGGCAAGCCGAATGGATCCCGTGGAAGCGATAAGAAAGTAAAAAAGGCCTACATCCTCAAATCTTCCACCCGAACGCCCTTGAATTGGCTGGTGTCAAACGTAAACTGGCTGGCTGCAATGGCTTTGTTTGGCGTGAGCTGCATAATTAAAAAGGTATAACGCGAACCATCTTTGGCAAAAGCTTTGATACTCTGAATCGTTCCAGCCTTTTCGTCGATGGCAACACGCAACTTGGAATACTCCGAATTTTTGGCTTTGGGCTTGAATTCGATTTGTGTGAGCAGTTTGCCACCTTCGGTCGTTTTGTCTGTGATCGTGTATAAAAAATCTCCTTTTTGATATCGGCTTAGCAGATCCTTGGGCGTAAGAAAGCCATTCACATCGCTTGGATCAGCGTTATTTACCTGCACTTCGTTAGATTTTTTCTGATAAGCCCAGGTGGTCGTACCATCGCTGACGATGATCTGATCACTCATATCGAGGCGAAATTTCTTATCCTCTTGTGCAATAGTCCCCTTTTGCACCTCTTTCTGTTCTCCTGGAACTTCAATGGCCAGCGTAAAGGAAGCTTCTACCGTTTTGTAGGCATCGTATTTTTTACGGATTTTATCAAGCACCTTTTTAGCTTCCGGGTCATTCTTTTCCGGCGCTGCAGGCGTTTGCGCAATCGAAACATTCGTCGAAGTCAATATTGCCGCAATTAATACTAAGATCAGTTTGTTCATTTTTGTAAGTATGTGGTAAGTAGGCGAATTTCTGAATTCCCACCAGAAACGTGACATCCGGTCTGGAGTTGCACAATGAGGGGTTAAAGATTTCAAAAG
>JAUSMG010000328.1 GCA_030645295.1 Saprospiraceae bacterium
TCAACCCATATCCAGCGAAAGCGGATTGCGACCGCAAGCGAGGCAGTGACTGGGAGTCACCGCCGCACTTTCCAACTCATATCCAGCAAGTGCATTGTCATTGACTTGTCCCGGAACAGCGTTCTGGGATACAGCCCCCTCCCTGCCTCCTACAACCGAGCAAATCTGACAAAAAAAAGAAAAATTACTCGGTTCGTCCTTACCTTCGCGGCATGATTACCCGCGCAGTTACCGAATCCATCCTCAGGAACCTCAACGTATTCCCCGCAGCCAACATCATTGGCCCGCGGCAGGTTGGCAAGACCACCCTTGCGAAATATCTGCAAACGCGCCTGGACAAGCCCTCTATTTACCTGGATTTGCAGGATGAACAAGACCTGAACAAACTCGCTTCTCCGGGTCTGTTTCTTCGGGAACACAGCGAAAAATGTGTCGTGATAGACGAAATTCAGCGTTTGCCGCCGCTTTATAGCCAGTTGCGTTCCCTGATAGACGAGCGGCGAGACCCCGCACGGTTTATTTTGCTGGGTTCGGCCTCCCCGAGCATCATCAAGGGTGTTTCAGAATCTCTGGCGGGGCGGGTGTTTTTTACAGAACTCATGCCTTTTTCCTTGCTCGAAGCAGAGGGTCTTGCCTCCTGGCAGGTACATTGGGTGAGGGGCGGTTTTCCCAATGTGCTGGCGATGCCTGATGAAGATCTGGTGGCAGAATGGTTTGACAGTTTTACCCGGACCTTTGTAGAGCGCGATTTGCGTGAATTGGGTTACAATCTTACACCATCGCTTTTTTCCCGTTTGTTGCGGATGCTGGCTCATTTGCACGGGCAATTGCTGAATATTAGTTCCCTTGCCAATGCTTTGGATAGTCGGAGCGCTACGGTCAATCAATACATTGACCTGCTGGAAGGCGGTTTTTTGGTAAACCGTCTGATGCCCTGGTATGCAAACCTGGGCAAGCGCCTGGTCAAAACACCGAAGATATATATCCGGGATTCTGGTTTGTTGCACCACTTATTGCGCATCCGCAATTATGACGCACTTTTAGGCAATCCAGCCGTGGGCGCATCCTGGGAAGGCTATGTTATCGAGCAGATCATGCGGGTCACTCATCGGAAATGGGAATACTACTTTTACCGAACGCAGCATGGGGCCGAGTCGGATTTGGTGCTCGTCAGCCCTTCCGGCGAATTGTACTGCATTGAAATCAAATTTTCGTCTGCGCCTGTTTTAAGCAGGGGTTTTTACCAAAGCATAGCAGATTTGCAACCCACCCATAAATATGTCATCGTACCAGTGGGCGATTCTTATCCAAAGGAGGGCGGAGTTCGGGTGATTAACCTGCATGATTTTTTAAGTACGGTGAGTTGAAGATATTTTCAACTCCTATCCAGCGAAAGCGGATTGCGACGTCATGGAAAGTTGTTTATTCCAAAGTGTCTGACCCTCAGCCGAAGCATTCCAACCAAAATATGCTGAGATTGGCCATTTTCTCGGTCAACGGTTGACTATTTCCTTACTTTACGCTACTTTTGTCCGTAATTCCGAAGTGACACTTCAATTTTACGGATATGATACTGCGTCTTGTCACCGATGACCTGCTCTCCCTACTACAGCGATACCCAGCGGTTGGATTGATCGGATCGTAGCGCAATCTTGTTTGGTGTTAGAAGATTGACCCACCTATTGTTCGAGGTGCGCGCCATTTTGCCTAACTACCCTTTGATCCGGGCGACCACCAGGGTCGCCCTTACTGTTCCAAGTCGACGATACCTGTGTGTGAAAAGCAGAAGCCTTTTTGCTTTTCTTGGGTCTCCTTATCTTTACCCCACAAACCACTCCTTTATGCCTTTCAAACTAAACGACTACGTCCGAGTCAAGCCAGGCGTACTGCTGGTAGAAACCGGCGAACCGGTGCCCGGCTGGGAGGGCGAGATTACCGAAGTTCCCGCCAGCCTTGGCGATCAGGTATATCTGGTGGAACTGGACGCCCTCTCGCTAAACCAATTGCCCGAAAAATACCTCGCTGACTGTATCGAAGAAGGAGATTTAGCCATTGCATACTACTTTGCTGAAGAAGACCTTGAAGCTTCCATCCGCCGCGATTCCCATGAGCAGCGTGTTGCTGCTCATGCTCGCTTAGAAGATTTGTTCTTTCCTCCAGCTGAAGATGAATTTGGACTTACCCAAATAACGCAGTGGCAGCGCGAATTTGAACAAAGCCCACAGTATACCACGCTTGGGTTGGACGCGCAAGAGTCCGCTCAGTCTATTATTGTATCTTTTGCTGAGTATGCATTCAATTACCGTAGCGACCAGCCAAGCGATTGGACGCTTGGTACCCTCCGCGAGGTGTGCCTCGAACTTTTTCCCAGAAAATTCAGTGCTGAAATCGAGTTTTTTGAACACATCGGCTTGGTATTGAATCAGTTTTTTGGCTTTTTGGATGAAAAAAAATACTTGAAAAACGCGGGGCATTTGCAGGAGGAAATGAGAAAGATCGCGCCTCAAATCATTAGCCGGGCAAAAAACCCGCAGAACTGGGGCATGGCAAAAAGTTTCGCCATGGGAGCCATTGCTGCAGGCGTCGATTTGAGCGATACGAATGCGATGAACGGCTTTATGGATAATTTCAACGCCAACTTGCTACCGAATTTGGAATTCCCAGAATTAGCGTCGAAAAAACCACAACGCTTACGCTCGGTCCACGAAAACCCGTTTAAAAACATTGCCCGAAACCAGGTGGTAAAAGTGGAATATCCCGATGGCAGCATCCGAGAGGGAAAGTTTAAGCGCTTGGAAGAAGCGTTGAGAACAGGCAAGTGTGTGTTGTTGGCTTGATTCAGCAGTTGCGTTCTGCTCCCTTGTGGGGGGCGTATCTGCCCTTGCGTTACCCGAATTGGGCGGCTAAGTTTTTTTTGGATGTAGTATCCCGTAACGCTGTTCCGGGAAATCGCTGAATATTCCCGGAACAGCGTTCCGGGGTACTAAAAAATGAAAAAATCACTTCCGGAACCCAGGATCGAGCCTTTGAAAGAAGGGGTAGACTACTATCTCGAAAAGGGCTACTGGGTTTTTACAGAGCATTATTTGCGCAAGCGCGGCACTTGTTGTTCAAGCGGGTGCAGGCATTGTCCCTACCGGAAAAAAAAGGAGAAATCAGAAAATCCCTAAAACCAGGGAGATCTCTTGGGCAACATTACTCACTGCTCTCCCTTTTCTCTTTATCCCAATCGGTGCGGGCAAAAATGATCAACAAAATACCACCAATAATCATCAGTAATTTGAGAATGAATGCCACAAGCCGACCAGTCCGTTCGAGCCAGGCCAGGAAATACCAGTGTGTACCCACCAGTTCCATGACGATGGAAGTGATGCCAAGCGTGAAG
>JAUSMG010000329.1 GCA_030645295.1 Saprospiraceae bacterium
GTCCGGAGTTTGAGCTCTTACCCAACCCCGCCCGCGACCAGATAACCTTAAAGCTAAACACCCATAGCCATCAGGGCGATTGGCACGTTCAGGTCTTCAACATGAGCGGCGGATTGATGCAGCAAAATACCCTTGCAGCGGGTGCGACCGAATGGGCCTTTTCGGTACAGGATTGGCCTTCCGGCATGTACGTAGTACGGCTGATGAATGGCCCTAAAGCCCTCAGTCAGACTTTTGTGGTACAACACAGATAATCATTACGCAGTGCAGGCGAGGGGGTATGGTTCTCCCTCGCCTGTTTTCCAGCCGTGCTTGGTGTTTTCACCAAGCACACTGCAGAGTGAGTGCTTTGGCAAAACAACCCGATGGAGTTACACTTGGTGAAAACACCAAGCGCGGCGGGAAATTGGTAGTTAAAAGTTTAGAAACTTTCACCACCGGGCTAACTGCTGAAAAGTAAATCGATCAATTATAAGACTGCATTAAAAACATATCCCGAGAGTATGATACAGGCCGTTACTACACCAAAGAAAATGGCGATGAGTTTCGTCGTCATCACCTTTTTCAACAAAGTCGCTTCAGGGATAGAAAGCCCCACAACAGCCATCATAAATGCGAGAGAAGTCCCAATTAGGATGCCCTTTGCCACAAAAACCTGGATGACGGGAACAATACCGGCAGCGTTGGCGTACATCGGCACTCCGAGAATAACCGCCAGCGGAACCGCATACCAGGTATCCTTGCCAATGTAGGTTTCAAAAAAGCCTTCCGGCACATATCCGTGCATGGCCGCTCCGATACCTATACCAATCATAACATACAATACCACACTTTTTACGATGCCAAAGGATTCTCTCCAGATTCCTGGCAATCGTTGCACGAAAGTCATTTTCTCCAGTTCAAAAGTTTCGCGCTCGCGCTCTGTATTGGCCTGTAATTTCCGAACCCACTCGGTGAGCAGGGGTTCCAGATTCATTTTTCCTAAAATAAAGCCACTAACCACTCCCAATAAAATGCCACTAACCACATAGATCAGGGTCGTTTTAAAACCGAACATACCGAGGAAAATCGCTACCGCCACCTCATTCACCAAGGGTGAGGTGACCAGAAAAGCAAACGTGACGCCCAGCGGAATCCCGCCTTTGACGAAGCCAATGAAGAGCGGTACTGAAGAGCAGGAGCAAAACGGTGTGACTGCCCCAAATGTGGATGCCATCAGGTATTCGCCGCCATATAATTTGTTGCGACTGAGGAAGTTGCGAATCCGGTCAATGGGGAAATAGGCATTCACGATGCCCATCAGAAAAGTAATGATCAGCAGCAGGAACAGGATTTTGAGGGTGTCGTACACGAAAAAATTGAGCGCGTCGCCCAAGTGCGTACCTTGTACCACTCCGAAAATCCCGTAAATCACCCAGTCGGCGAAGTTTTGTATCCATTCAAACATAAAATCAGGTTAGTTTAGCAACATAAACCTGGAAATTAAAGTGGTGAACAATCAGGCCAGCAAAGCCTTGACCTGTGCGGATGACGGAACAAATCCTTTAATTTTTATTTCCTCGTCGATGACCAGTACGGGCGTGACCAACACATTGTACTCCATGATCTTTTCAATGTCTTCTATTTTTTCTACGGTCGCTTCGACGCCCATTTCGGCGATGGTGCTGCGGACGATGGATTCCATCTGCTTGCATTTGGCGCAGCTAGTACCGAGAATTTTGATGGTTTTCATGATAAAATCTATTTACTTATCACATCCATTTTGAAAGAAAGCGAATCAATTCTGCGCGCAGGTCATTGAACATTTTCTCGAACGTTTCTACACTTTCGCGTTGAACCCGGTGGTCTGCAAATTTTTCATGATCGATTGCCGTTGGATTGTTTTTAACGGCTGTTTCCAGAAAATTTGCGTGGCTTTTGATACCATGGGTTATGAGATCGATCTGTTCCTTTTGAACTATGAGTTGATTTTGAAAATGTTCAACCAGAGAAAGCACTTCCTTTGAAGTATACTTATTTGCAATCTCTGAAATTCGATTTCTCATGATCGAAAGCTCATCATTATAGAACAGAAGCTTGTTCAACCAGGTTTTGTGCTCCTCGTGCAATTGGTAAATTGTCTTTTGACTGTCCATTTTTCGCTTTTTTTAAATTATTGATCAATTTTCAGGTTTTCATCTTGCCAGATACCCTCCATCTACCGGATAATAACTACCGGTTACAAAGGAAGATTTATCGCTGCTTAACCATAGAATCAGCTCAGCGACTTCTTCACTTTTACCCAGGCGGCCAATAGGATGAAGTGCAACCAGCATCTTTTTCGTTTCAGCGTCCAAGGCACTGAGCAAAGGCGTTTCAATGAATCCGGGTCCCACTGCATTGATCCGAATATTCTGTGCGGAGTATTCAATTGCTGCGGTTTGGGTGAGTCCAATGATGCCGTGTTTAGCGGCAGAATACCCTGCAGAGCCTCCAAAACCTACTGAACCCAAAATGGAAGAAATATTGACGATGCTTCCGCTTCCATTTTTAAGCATCGCTTGAATCTGATATTTCATGCCATAAAAAAGGCTATTTAGATTAATGGATATAACCTGCTGCCATCCTTCAATGCTCATGTCGGCCGTTGGGTTTATCTCCCCACCTATTCCGGCGTTGTTCACCGCTATGTCCAGTTTTCCATAAGTTTTGACCGCGAAATTCACCAAAGCTTCCATCTCTTCGGGTTTGGAAACATCTGTTTTAAAAAACGAAGCCTTTCCCCCTGAAGCGGATATTTCTTTGGCAACAGCCGTCCCCTCAGCCTCTTGTATGTCTGATAGGACAACATTGGCGCCTTGTTTCGCAAATAGTGCTGCGGTAGCTTTTCCTATTCCTGAAGCAGCTCCTGTAATGATTACTGTTTTGTTTTTCATAATACCTAAATTGAAAGACACTCATTTCTCTGCAAAAGTTCGAATATCGCAAACATGAAAAGGTGACTCAAATCATACCAAAGGGTGATTTGTGCGAATCCAGGGTTAAGAGCATGTTGGGGGGCAAAGGAATTGACCATTCATACTGGATTGGTCGGACAAAGCACCAGCGCAGCAATCGCGGAAGGAATGGCCTGTTCAGCCTCCAATTCGATCTAATTATCTAAAATTGCGGTGTGAAACATGAACCTCAGGACGATTTTTTTTAGACCAAACCACCTTGTTGTGCAACCTACGACTTTAACACTTGTCACTAGAACGGACTAACAAAATGGACGCCACTCAAACGCACCGCGACCTTATTGAACGCTGCCGGGAAGGCCGACGTGACGCTCAGTTCGAGCTGTACCGCTTGTATTCCCGGGCGATGTACAATACTGCGCTGCGTATGGTGCGCCATCCACACGATGCGGAGGACCTTTTGCAGAGTGTTTTTGTAGAGGTGTTCACCAAATTGGAGTCCTTCCGGTACGAGAGCAGCATTGGCGCGTGGATGAAACGGATCACGGTGAACAAATGTATTAACTTCCTGAAAAGCAGGAAATTAGCCATGACAGAATTGACCACCAACCATGACCGGGCAGAAGTGGAGGAGTATCAGCAGGATCCGGTTTGGTCAGTTGAAAAGATCAACCGCGCCATTGAGGGCTTGCCGGATGGATATCGGGTAGTTTTTAGCCTTTATGCCGTGGAAGGCTACGATCATGAAGAAATTGGACAGATTTTAGGGGTCACAGAAGCGACTTCAAAATCGCAGTACAGCAGGGCGAAAGCGAGGT
>JAUSMG010000347.1 GCA_030645295.1 Saprospiraceae bacterium
ATCCGCGTAAATCAGCCCAATCCGCGTAATCCGCGTAAATCAGCCCAATCCGCGTAATCCGCGTAAATCAGCCCAATCCGCGTAATCCGCGTAAATCAGCCCAATCCGCGTAATCCGCGTTGCATTATTCATTCAAATCCCAATTGTATTCGTTGAATGCCAACGTAGCAGTGCTTTTTAATTGCGTTTCTGAATACTGATTCAGGAATTTCTTCAAGTCGCCAAAATCTGAACCATACCAATCAAAAATCTTGGAGACTTGGGCGCGACTGGCCGAAAGAATATTGTATTTCGAGTTATTCACAAAATCGCGGGTGCGGGCTTCCAGCGCGTCTTCCAGGTTTTCTGCTGTGTAAGCATGGTTCCAGATTGGGGGACAGCTTTTGGCCGCGCAATTGATCGCGAAATGGATTCGGGGGTCTTTAAATTGGGGTCTAAGGATGTCGTTTTCAATGTTGTTGAGGCTATATTTTTTGTCGCCAATTATGATGCGGCGCACATCCCAGGTTTTTCCGCCGTCGAAATTGAGGATACTTTTGGTGGGATAATTGTCCACTATGAGCTTGAGTGTGAAGGCATTGTAAGTGTTTATCCAGTAGGCCATTTTTTCGGCTTTCGTCCAACTTTCCTGAACGGTATTTTCTGAAAGCATTCTGCAATATGCATCAAGCGTGGCTTTATCAGTCCTTAAACCCTTGTAATTCACCTTCCCTGCATCACTGACCTGTTTTTGAAGGAGCGAGTCGAACGCGCTGTGATTTATGGCTGGGGGGGTGGCAGGACCCGCTTTCGTCAAGACGTCGGTAGGTAAAAGCGCTGTGGGGTCGGCGGAGGCCGCAGGTTGCGCCGCCACGTTATGAAGGAGAAAGATAAGCGTGGAAACGAAGGAGGTATTGAACATAGCTTGATTTTCTTTTGCAATTTTACGGAAGAACGCCGGACTGGGTTTTTCGTTGTTGCTTTTTCCACTCAATTAGTAAAAGTGTTGCTTCGCGGACATGGGTTGGCTCAGGTTTGCTAATTTTGCCCCTTCTGCCGTTTGCAGCCATCGCAGGTTGGATCGGCGAACATCACTTTTACCCGCCGCAGCGGGGTATCACTTCATCACTTCATCACCAATCCAGTGTCCGTAAAAGTCACCAATCTCACCAAAATTTACGGTCTTCAACACGCCGTAGACCATATTTCGTTCGAAGCGCGAAAGGGCGAGGTGCTCGGCTTTCTCGGCCCAAATGGCGCGGGGAAAACGACCACCATGAAGATCATCACTGGCTATCTCCCTCAAAATGAAGGCCTTGTAGAGGTGTGTGGCTTCGATGTGAGCGCCAGTCCTATGGAGGCCCGCGCCCGTGTCGGTTACCTCCCGGAACACAACCCGCTCTACCGCGAGATGTATGTTCGTGAATACCTCGCCTTTACTGCCGGGCTCCACGAGGTAAAAAACGTGTCCAAACAAGTGGACAAAATGGTGGAACGCACCGGACTGGGGAGTCACCGCCACAAACAGATCGGCGAGCTTTCAAAAGGCTATCGCCAACGCGTCGGGCTAGCCCAAGCCATGCTTCACGATCCCGAAGTGCTGATCCTGGATGAGCCCACCAGTGGCCTTGACCCCAACCAGATCGTAGAGATCCGCCAACTCATCAAAGACCTGGGCAAAGAAAAAACGGTCATCCTAAGCACGCACATCCTGGGTGAAGTGGAGGCAGTTTGCGACCGCGCCATCATCATCAACAAAGGGAAATTGGTGGCCGATGCGCCGATCCAGGAACTCAAACAACAGTTCGCGGGGCAAAGTGTCGTCACCGCCGAATTCGCAGAAAGCGCCGATAAAAACCTGCTGGCAAAAATCAAAAACGTCCACTCGGTCAAAAGCCTCGGCAGAAACCAGTGGCAATTTTTTGCGGCTTCAGGCCAGGATATCCGCGCTGAAGTATTTGCTTTTGCCGTTGCCAATCGACTGACAATGTTGGAGTTGCACAAAGCAGAGCACTCCGTGGAGGATGTTTTCCAACAATTGACAAAGTGATATATGCTTCCAATATTCAAAAAAGAAATCAACGCTTTTTTCTCCTCGCTCATCGGATACATCGTCATTGGTGTGTTCCTGGTGCTGATGGGGCTGTTGCTCTGGGTATTCCCTGAATTCAGCATTATTGAAGGTGGTTATGCCAACCTCGACACGCTGTTTTCCGTCTCGCCCATGGTGTTCATGTTTCTCATTCCTGCGGTCACCATGCGCAGTTTTGCCGAGGAGAAACAGACCGGCACGATTGAGTTACTCGCTACCCGGCCCATTACGGACTGGCAAATTGTCGGCGGTAAATTCCTCGCTTGCTTTGCTTTGGTTGCCTTTGCGTTGCTTCCAACGATCCTCTATTACGTCTCCGTGTACCAACTTGGCGCAACGCCCGGCAACCTTGATTCGGGCGGCATACTGGGCTCTTACATCGGCCTGTTATTTTTGGCAGCGGCATTTTCGGCCATCGGCGTGTTTGCCAGTTCGCTTACAAATAATCAGATCGTAGCATTTGTGCTCGCCACATTCCTTTGTTTTTTCAGCTACCTCGCGTTCGATTACCTCAGCCGACTCCCGATCTTTTTTGGCAAAACCGACGATATTGTACAGTCTGTCGGCATCGCCTATCACTACGACTCGGTCAGTCGGGGGGTGCTCGACTCCCGGGATGTAATCTACTTCCTGTCTGTTATTTCGTTGTTTTTGGCGGCCACGGTACTTTCCCTTGGGCGGCGGAGATGGTAGAGAGATTGAGTCGATTGATCGATTGCGACGATTGATTCGAATGCGACGGTTGATTCGATTGGAGTAGCGTACCAATCGAACCAATCGTCGCAATCGGAACAATCGGAACAATCGACTCAATCTCACTAAATCTTCTCGCTCAACATCTTATCAATATACTCCGGCCTGAGATTTACCCCCATGATCACGCCTTCTGCATTGATCAGGAAGATGGTAGGGATTTGGTGGATATTGAATTTTTGCGCTAGTTCTCCGCTAAATTCCGAGGACTCCATGGAATGGTATTTCCACACAAGTCCGTCCTGTGTGATGGCGCGCTGCCAGGCCTGAGGGTTTTGCTCTATTCCGATGCTGAAAATCTCAAAGCCCCGGTCGTGGTACTTTTGATAGAGTGCCACCAGTTCGGGGTTTTCTTTCCGGCATGGGCCGCACCAGCTCCCCCAGAATTGGAGCAGCACGTATTTTCCTTGTAAATCAGAGAGTTTTGCGCGTTCGCCAGTCAAAAGCCCAACTTCAAAATCGGGGGCTTTTTCTCCCGCTAAAAAGCGCGGCTGACGGTATTTGTAAAAAACGAATGCAACGATCGCGAAGAGCGAGAGGAGAATGAGCGTGCGGGAAAATTTCATGAAGGAAGTGTCACTACTTGAACTTAATGTGCCGGTAAACATCCGTTAAATGCAGTTCACAACCAACAGATTTGAGGGTAATATGTTTATCCAAATCTGTCACAATGGATTCACGCCACAGATCGGGTTCCTCGCGGAACCGACTTTCCAGGCGGCAATGGTATGGGTCAATCAGCAGGTATTCCTGGAAGGATTGAAGGGTTTTGTATTCAGAAAACTTTTCTACGCGGTCGTAGGTTCGGGTACTTTTCGACAGCACTTCTACCACCAATAACGGGTTTATGAGCAAGACCTCATTTTCGTCCCAGTAAAGCGGAGACTCCGCCACTACCAGTACATCGGGGTACAAACTAAAATTGAGCTCAGGGAGATAGACCAATTGTTGGGAGCCAAAAACCAGATATGGCTTGTTATGGGCAGTGAAAGACTGAACAAGTGCTGCTGTCACATTGGCAACGGCGATGTTATGCGGTCCGGTAGCCATGGCTATTTTGGAGATAATGCCATTATAATACTCGTGTCGCTCTTTGGCACGCGCTTCACGGCGGAGATACTCCTCCAGTGTGTAGCGGCGAGGCGGTTTGCCAGGCTTCAAAATGGCCGTTGGCCGGATTGCCCTTGCTTCAGCACTTTGGCTCATAATGGATGATTTTGCTACAAAAGTAAGCATCCTTTCCCAATCATACTTCCGCCAAAATCTCCTCAGGCGCCACAGGCTCCACTTGTGCCTCCTCCTTCGTTAAGACTTCGGCGGATAAATCCTCCTCCTGAGTATCAATAATATCCAGCTCTATGCGCAGATTGTCGATGATAAATTCCTGACGCTCAGGGGTATTCTTGCCCATGTAGTAGTCCAGCACGTGATCGAGGTTGGTCTCTTCCGGCAGGAACACCGGATCCAGCCGGATGTCTTCGCCAATGAATGCGCCAAACTCACTCGGACTGATCTCACCCAGACCTTTGAATCGGGTGATCTCTGGTTTGCCGCGCAGTTTTTTAATAGCTTGTTGCTTTTCCGTATCCGAATAACAGTAAAAGGTCTGTTGTTTGTCGCGAACCCGGAAAAGCGGGGTGTCGAGGATATAGAGGTGACCATTGCGCACCACGTCCGGGAAAAACTGAAGGAAAAAGGTGAGCATCAGCAATCGGATGTGCATCCCGTCCACGTCTGCATCGGTAGCGATCACCACGCGATTGTACCGCAGGTCGTCAAGCGAATCCTCAATGTTAAGCGCATGCTGCAGGAGGTTGAATTCCTCATTTTGGTACACGATTTTCTTCGTCAGGCCGTAGCAGTTCAAGGGTTTACCCCGCAGGCTGAACACCGCCTGGGTATCTGTATTCCGTGATTTGGTGATGGAGCCGCTGGCCGAATCACCCTCCGTAATGAAGACTGTAGTGGCGAGCCGCACCTCCTCTGCACCTTTTTCATTCAGGTGATAGCGGCAGTCGCGGAGTTTTTTGTTGTGGATATTGGCCGCTTTGGCGCGCTGGTTGGCCAGTTTTTTTACCTCCGAAATTTCTTTGCGCTCCCGTTCGCTTTGTTGGATGCGTTTGAGCAATTCCTTCGCCACCTCCGTGTTTTTGTGGAGGAAGTTGTCCAACTCCTTCATCAAAAAATCGGACATGAACGTCCGCACGGCTTGTCCATCCGGCGACATACGTTCCGAGCCAAGCCGGGTTTTGGTCTGGCTTTCGAACACAGGTTCCTCTACCCGTATTGCAACCGCAGCGATGATGCTCTCGCGGATATCTTTCGCGTCAAATTCTTTTTTGAAATGGGTACGCACCACCTTAACCAACGCCTCACGGAATGCATTGAGGTGGGTACCGCCCTGCGTGGTGTTTTGTCCATTTACAAACGAATAGATCTGTTCCCCGTAATGGTTGCCATGCGTCAGGGCAACTTCAATGTCCTCACCGCGCAGGTGAATGATGGGATAGCGCGTGGCTTCCGCACCGGTTTTCTTCTCCAAAAGGTCCAGGAGGCCATTTTTGGAAAGAAAGGTTTTGCCGTTAAAGTTGATCTTTAAGCCAGCATTGAGGTAGGCGTAATCCCAGAGTTTTTGCTCGACAAATTCCGGCAGCCAGCGGTAATTCCTGAAAAGGCCATTGTCTGGCTTAAAAACTACCAGGGTTCCGTTTTCCTCTTTGGTGGACAGCAACTTGCTTTCTTCCTTGAGATTGCCATAGTTGAATTCGGCGGTTTTCATCTGGCCTTCACGCACAGAACTGACCTTAAAATACTCGGAAAGGGCATTTACCGCCTTGGTTCCCACGCCGTTCAGGCCCACCGTTTTTTTGAATGCTTTCGAGTCGTATTTCGCGCCGGTGTTGATTTTTGACACTACATCCACCACTTTTCCGAGTGGAATTCCGCGTCCGAAGTCTCGTACGGTACAGCCGTTTTCATTGAGGGTGATGTCAATTTGCCGCCCATTGCCCATGGCGTACTCGTCGACGCAGTTGTCAATGACCTCTTTGAGCAGCACGTAAATGCCATCATCGGGACTGGAGCCGTCGCCCAATTTTCCAATGTACATGCCAGGGCGCAACCTGATGTGTTCGCGCCAGTCCAGGGATTTGATCTCGTCTTCGGTATATCTTACTTCTTGCATTTTTGGTTGCTGCTTACTGTTAGCCGGTTTACCCGCCGTAGCTTTTTTACCCGCCGTAGCTTTTTTACCTGCCGTAGCTTTTTTACCTGCCGTAGCTTTAGCGGAGGCGGGAGCGGAGGCAGGAGCGGAGGCGGGTGGCTTTGATGTTTTGTAATTTGCGCCCAAAGTAACGGAGTTTTAAAAAGTTGAAGGAGGTAGCGTGAAAGGATGGGCGAAATTAAATCAAATGTTTTAAATAAAACACAAATTGTGTTTTAAATATTATAACCGTTTCAATGAAAGATCTACTCACCAAAGCCCTTCAATTTTCTGTACCAATACTGCCATTCAGTACATGGCAACGGCTATGTGGCGAAAATCTCATCCTGCCATTTTACCATTTGGTGAGCGACGAATCCCTGCCACACGTCCGTCATCTCTACCCGATTCGTACAGCGCAGCAATTCCGGGAGGATCTTGATTTTTTACTCAAACATTTCCAACCCGTTGATTTTCAATCACTATGGGAGCATGTTTTTGAAAATCGACCTTTTGAAAGCCCGGTATTCCACCTCACTTTCGATGACGGATTGCGGGAATGTCATGATGTGATCATG
>JAUSMG010000349.1 GCA_030645295.1 Saprospiraceae bacterium
TGCCACCGCCATCGAATGAACCGCCCTTCAGGAACACCGCAGAGTCCCACACTCCATCCCCTACGTCAGCAATTTTGAGTTTGATATGATAGGTGGAGCAAGGAATAACTTGTGCCACTGCTACCATTTTACGCGTGAAGCCATCGTACTGCAATTCTTGTGTCGCTTGGCCTGTAGCCGGGGGGATCGTGCCACAGTTATTGCCCGAAGCCGGGGTATTGTGCACGTAATATCCCGAGTTTGCAAGGTGATTGATGGTGTTGATGGTAATGGGTATATTGGTCATCGGTACTACCGCCAGGTTTTGGGTACCATTGATGCCCGGGCCTGAAATAAAAAAACCGAATACGTCATTGAATTGCGTGTTTACATATTCACAGTATTCCTCCGAAGCAAAAACGAATTCAAATGTCAAAGGGCTTTGGGTTGGGGTAAAATCAAATTCGATGCTTGCCATATCAAAAAGTGCACCGTTCGTCAGGTTTTGCAGATCAGAATCCGGCGTACCATTTCCATAGCCTGCGCTTGCACCATCAGAGTCATTGGGTCCGGGCGCTACACCGATGCCTCCAGTGGCCATGATGACCCCTGTATTGAAGCCCACATTGGTTAAGCCGTTGCTAAATTGGCCGATCTGGTCGCCTTGTCCTTCATAGGTCACGCCCGTCACATCAAAGCAGTTGCCCCCAATGAACACTTCCTTGATCAGGTCCTCGGCATTGCCTCCGCTTACTTCGAGTACTGCTTCAGGTGTTCCGAGCATGTTTTTTATTTTTTCACCTGCGTGCATCATGCTAATAAAATGCCGGGGAGGATTTGATGCATCCCAGGTGCAGGGGTAGTCAAGTTGGAACTCCATGATGGCCGCCAAGGCTACAAATTTCAGGAGGTGTATGGTCGTGTTGTAACTGATCACCTGCGTGTTCGGGGTCAGCGCAGACAAGTCTGGCATGCACTGGGCAATGCAAGGTTCTCCTCCGGGTACCAAGAGGCCGTAGGTTTCTCCAGGCAGGAGGTTTTTGAATACGATTTTTTGTTGGGCTGATTCAGCCGTCACAACATGTCGTTTTTGTCGTGCATCAAAGGTCGGGGAAGATTGTTGGGCTGCAAGTGGAAGGCAGGCTGCTACGACCAAAAAGCAGCTAGAGGCGGAACGGGATGTAAAAAGACGCATAGTCTAACAAATTTTGATTGCGAGATAATTGTTTATGGTCAAAGAAAATTTCATCAAAAATGGTAAGGATAAAATCAGGGTACCCAGATTCAAACAGACGCAAAAACGCTGCACACAAAACTTAATAATGTTTATAAAGCGGAACGCCAAATCCTCCTCAAAACTCAACGTGCCTCCTCCAGGGAGCGCATAAGAATTGTTTTGCAAGCAGTCAGAGACAGGATATTTTCCAGGAGCACGAAAATTGCCAGAATGCAGAACGAGGGAAAGATGTGTTCGCATGGTGGCAGGGCATTTTGTATAGTGTTCGCCTCTGATCAGGCGCTCGCTCCACGAGAAACTGTTGAAAATCGGTTTTTACAGCAGTTTCTTCAACATTCTTTATGAAAACCAGCGCAATGATAGGAAATTGTTTCGTGGGTTTTTATTTTTAACAAAAAAATTTGATTGTTAAATTTTGTTTCTAAAAAACCTCTGGGGAGCTTATGCTGCACTTTCTTTTCGCTTGTTGGGATCAGCCAAGATGGCCGTGCTAAAACCAAAGATAATTTTTTGAACAAGAAATTTTTTCAATCAAAAACCGTTTTTGAGCGCCGACCTCAAAAGCTCGACGTAAGTTTGTGCCGCACTTTTTGGAAGCTACCAGAGCCAACAAAAACCCACTCAATGGACAGTGACCCGATATTATACACGAGAAAAACGCCGCTTGGTCGAGCTGACCGAGCCAGATCCTGGCTGCTGGGTACACCTGGCCCCACCCTTTGCGCCCGACGAGCTCGATGAGTTCGCCCGTCGCTTTGATTTTGACCCTGCCTTCCTGACCGACTCCCTTGACCTTGACGAACGCGCCCGTTACGAACGCGACGGCGATGTGCGCTTTGTACTGATCAATACCCCCGTCAAGAACATGAACGCGGCCGCAGAAAACGAAGCCTACTTCATTACGGTCCCAATTGGTGTACTGCTCACCATTGAACACGTGGTCACGATCTCGGCGTTTGAGACTCCCGTGCTCGAAAAATTCCTGGAAAACAACGTGCGCGATTTCAATCCCGCCGACGAAAAACGCTTCGTGCTCCAGTTGCTGGAACAAAATGTATATCACTTTCTGTCCTGCCTCAAAACCCTCAACCTGCGCCGCAACCGCATCGAAAAGGAACTGATGAACAGCAGCCGGAACGCTGAGCTGCGTCAACTGCTTTCCATTGAAAAAAGTCTTGTGTATTTTGTTAACTCTCTGAGTGCCAATGAACTGCTCAAGATGAAAATGAAACGCACCGACTTCCTGCACATCAATGGCGACGAGGATCTGGTGGATCTTTTTGAAGACATCATCATCGATAATTCGCAGGCACTTTCCATGGCCAACGTGTACACCAACATCTTGAACGGCACCATGGACGCCTACTCCAGCATCATCTCGAACAACCTGAACCAGGTGATCCACCGGCTCACCATTATCACCGTGGTACTCATGGTGCCGACCCTTATCTCTTCGTTTTTGGGCATGAACATCCCGAACGGAATACCGGAGCATCCCTGGGCCTTTTATGCCACGATCGTGGCGGCGGCGGCGATTACGGGGGGGCTTTATTGGGTGATGAAGAAAAGGAAGATGCTGTGAGGATTTTTGAAACACATGGGCACTTAAGTAGCCGAGCAAGAATAAATTTTTGAAACACAGAGGCACAATAGGGCACATAGGGTTGGAGCCCGGAACTATGTGTCCTATTGTGCCTCTGTGTTTCAATTAATATTTCCGTGTTCCTTTGTCTGCTTGATATTGCTGTATCTGGTGTTTCAACAAAGCCCAATAAGCGATGGGCGTACATCGGTATGGCATTGCCGGGGATTTTGGTTTTGTTTCTGTTGTTCATTGGGGTCATGAGCAAGAATATCAGGATTGTGGTTTCTACTTTGCCGTTTTGTTGTCGGCGGGCTGGGTGGTGTGGGGTTTTAGGGCGGGAGGGGGCAAGGGAATAGAGGATTTTTATTCCACCACCACAAAGCCCGCCCACATATAAGGATTCGGCTCCTTTTCTTTCAAAGTTTGCTGGGCCTGGTTAAAAGCAGCGCGCAATGACTCCTTTTAGCAGCGAGCTTTTACTTTTGCTCCATGGCACGATTGCTTCCAATCCTTCTTTTTCTCGCAGCCTGTGGAAGAGAAGAAGTTTCACTGACCGCTTTCCGGGAAATAAAACTTCCTGTCACCCAGGATCTCAGCGCTGTTTGGTTTACGGATTCGCTGCATGGTACAGTCACAGGCGGCACTGCCTGGGCTTCAGGGTTCTTGCTGTCCACCGCTGACGGCGGTCAAACCTGGAGCATCGACACCACATTAAACCGGAAAATGGAGCATGTTATGTTCAGTCCCAACGGCCAGGGTTATGTCTGCGGACAGGATATGATGCTGTATCGACCCTCGGGAGACGCGCATTGGCAAATTATGCGTGTTGATTACCAATGGTTTCGGTGTGTACATTTTCCTACAAATAACTACGGTGCGGTGGTCAGCGGAGGGGATTTTTCTGGCGGGCAAATGCGTGTTTTTGGACCTGATGTCTTTTGGCGTTTGGATACGATACATGAGGCCCAGGGTGAATTGGAAGCAGTCTGGTATCCTGATTCAACGACAATAATAGCCGTCGGCACAGGCTGGGCTATTCGCTCCGCTGATGGCGGACAAAGCAGGGAACGACTGCACCTGACGGGTGATTTTTTTACCTCGGTTCACTTTCCCGATCCGTTTACTGGCTATATCTGCGGCAATAGCGGTACGATTTTGAAAACAACCGATACTGGAAAAACCTGGATAACGCTCCGCTGCGGCGGTCCGGTGGGCAAACGAAAAAAAGGCTTCAGGGCGCTATGGTTTTCAACTCCCGAACGTGGTTGGCTTGTGGGCGACAATGGCATTTTCTGGCGCACCACTGATGGCGGGAATTCCTGGCAACAGGCAACAGATGCACCTAAGGATGCTGATTTTACCGATGTTTATGTGATGGATGGGCATGGCTGGGCCACGGCAAAAGAGGGGAGGTTTTTTGTGTTTGAGGAATGATTAGAAGGGATTTATTTTTTTAAACTATATATCTTAATTGTGCCTTTCTCTAAAATTAATTTATCAAGATAGCTTACAATTTCCTGGTTCTTGTCAATTATTCTTGAGTCCGTATATAAATATTTAGCTCCTTTCTCAATCATTGTTTTAAGCATTTGTGGTGTCAAATTATCATTATCAAATCCCCAACCTTTTTTATCGATGTAGTAAAAAAATATAAAATGCGATTCATCATTCCCTGCTACTACAAGAGCGTCTTTCGGAACAGCATTTTGAAGTGCCGATTTATAAATTAATAAATCCTTATTGAATCTAGGAGAATCAGGGTTCCATCTTACACGCATTCCGAGGTGACATATGACTGGCAAAAGTAGCAAAATTACAATTGTAAAATATCGCAAATAATTGATTTTTGAAATAAAAAGATTATATGCGCCGTAGGCTACCAGCATAAACAGCAAAGGGAAAAAAGGGAAAAAATAATAGTCATGGTTTTTTGCTATTGCATTTGCCTCGAAAAGGTAATAAATTAATACTATTATGCTCAATGCAAGTATCAATATAAATCTTGGATCTTTAAAAGATTGCCGCTTAAATAAAAAATAAAATCCTGCTAAAAAGAATACTACAGAGCCATAATTAAGAAGTAATTCCGGCAAAGTTGAAATCAAATTATGCCAGAAATAATCCAATAATTTTGATGCCGTCTCTTTATTGTCAAGCATTCCTTTTACAACTAAATTCCCCTGCCATTGAGGGACTACTGTTGCATACCAGGCTATTGGTAATATTGCGAAACTGAGTATTACCAGAGT
>JAUSMG010000355.1 GCA_030645295.1 Saprospiraceae bacterium
ACTCTGGAAATACGCAAGCGATACTTCCGGGGCGATCTTCTCTACCCGGCCTTCGATGCGGATCTGCCGTTGAAGTTCCAGCCAGGTGAAAAGCAGGGCAGCCTGTGGATTGGCGGCAAGTTCTGCGCCTTTTTGGCTTTCGTAGTTGGTAAAAAACGTAAAACCTTGAGGGCCATAGTCTTTGAGCAAAACTGTGCGTGCATTGGGGCGACCATCCGGAGTGGCTGTTGCAAGTGTCATGGCATTGGGTTCCAGCATTTGGCTGGAAATGGCTTCTTCAAACCAAAAAGCAAATTGTGCCACCGGATCAGGCCGCACGTCATTTTCTGAAAGCGATTCCAGCGCGTAGTGCTGGCGGAGTTCGGCGAGTTTCATTTTTGAACTATAAACGATGAACGATGAACAAGTAGGTCTGCGAAGGGTTTTGATCGGATTCTTTTCGGTATTTTAGGAGGCTTTCTTTTTCCGTGGGGGAAAATCTACCTTTGCGGCGCAAAAATCGGGGATGCTTATCACAAACTTCAGGAAAGTTTCCAAACACCCCAATATCTCATCGTTCATCGTTTATAGTTCATCGTTCAAAAAATGGCATATCTCTTCACCTCAGAATCCGTTTCAGAAGGGCACCCCGATAAAGTGGCCGACCAAATCAGCGACGCCATCCTCGACGAGTTTCTCTCTCAAGACCCTAATTCAAAAGTTGCTTGCGAAACCCTCGTAACCACCGGTCTGGTCGTGATCGCTGGCGAAGTACGCTCCCATGCATATGTGGACGTGCAGGAAGCAGCCCGCCGTGCGATCGAACGCATTGGCTACACTAAGGCTGAATATCAGTTTGATGCAAAAAGTTGCGGCATCCTTTCGGCCATCCATGAGCAAAGCGCCGACATTGCGCAGGGCGTGGATGTAGGCAAAAAAGAAGAAGATCAGGGCGCTGGCGACCAGGGCATGATGTTCGGCTACGCCACCGACGAGACCGAAAACTACATGCCGCTCCCGCTCGATCTGGCGCACCTGCTTTTGCGCGAACTTGCGGCCATCCGCAAAGAAGGCAAGCAGATGAAATACCTCCGCCCCGATGCAAAGAGCCAGGTAACCATCGAATACTCGGACAAACACGTCCCAAAAAAGATCGACACCATCGTGATCTCGACCCAGCACGATGATTTCGATGTGGACGAAAAAATGCTCGCCAAGATTGCTGCCGACGTGCAGAAGATTCTGATACCGCGGGTTAAAAAACTCCTGCCCAGCCGCGAAGCACGCCTTTTCACGGCCGATGTAAAATACTTCGTCAACCCCACAGGCAAGTTCGTGATCGGTGGACCACACGGCGATACGGGCCTCACGGGCCGCAAGATCATCGTGGACACTTATGGTGGTAAAGGCGCTCACGGCGGTGGCGCGTTCAGCGGCAAAGACCCTTCTAAGGTCGACCGCTCGGCAGCTTACGCGACCCGCCACATTGCTAAGAACCTGGTAGCCAGCGGTTTGTGTAAACAAGTATTGGTGCAGGTTGCTTATGCCATCGGTGTTGCAAAACCTGTTGGTCTGTATGTAAACACCTACGGCACCTGCAAGATCAAAGGCCTGAGCGATGGAGAAATTGCACAAAAGATCGTGCACATTTTTGACCTCCGTCCGGCCGCCATCGTCCGCCGTTATGGTTTGAAAAATCCGATCTTCTCTGAAACGGCTGCCTATGGTCACTTTGGCCGGACACCGGAAACTAAAACGGTCAGCATTGGGCTCAATGGCCAAAAAGAAAGCAAGACCGTTGAAACTTTCACCTGGGAGAAATTGGACGCGGTAGCAGATATTAAGAAAGAATTCGGACTATGAAAACGCGGATTTCACGGATTAAGCTGATTTACGCGGATTTTGATACGATGAAACAAATCCGCGTAAATCAGCTTAATCCGTGAAATCCGCGTTCCAGACCCACGCCCAGGGCAAACTCCTGATCACTGGCGAATACTTTGTGCTCGATGGCGCAACAGCCCTTGCTGTTCCAGTACGTTTCGGACAATCTTTATCGGTAACAGAAGGCGACTCGATTGGAAAACTGAGTTGGCAAAGCCTGAATCCCGACGGCTCCGTTTGGTTTGGGGCTGAATTTGCCTGGCCTGATTTCTTACCCACCCGGGCCTCCGACGAAAACACGGCCCAAACCCTGACCGGGATACTCCGCGCCTGTCAGCGACAAAATTTCTCCTTTTTTGTTGAAAATCAATCGTTTCGCATCACGACGCAGAACGATTTTCCCCGCGAATGGGGGCTTGGCACCAGCAGTACGTTGATCGCTGCACTGGCGCGTTGGGCGATGGTAGATCCCTATCCGGTGCTGTTTGAAACTTTGGGCGGCTCTGGTTATGACATTGCCTGCGCCTATGCAGATGGTCCGATCTTGTATCGTTTGGAAGGTCAAACGCCCCGGATCGAGCCCGTTCGCTTTGCGCCTGAATTTTCTGACCAGCTCTATTTCGTCTTTCTGGGTAAAAAGCAAAACAGTCGCGAAGGTATTGCCCGCTACCGCGAGCGGGTATCCCAAAATCCTGAGATCATTGAAAAGATCTCGCGACTCACGCAGCAGTTTTTAGCGGCCAAAACGCTGGTAGAACTCGATTCCGTCCTGCTTGAACATGAACTTTTAGTCAGCGAAACCATAGGGCTACCCCGCGCCAAAGACTTGTATTTCAAGGACTTCTGGGGGGAAGTGAAAAGCCTGGGGGCCTGGGGTGGGGATTTTGTGCTGGTCACGAGCGAGCGGTCGGAAGCGGAGACGAGGGGGTACTTTAAGAGGGCGGGTAAAGAGGTTTTTATGGGTTGGGGGGCGATGGTGTAGGTAAGACTACTGGACATTTTGACATTGGACATTGGATTTGCACTCTAAAAACTTGAAAATCATGCACTTGCTGAAACGTGTCTAACGTCCAGTGTCAAAATGTCCAATGGTCTGAATGTAGGTAAGTTCGGCTTATGAAAGTCTGTTGAACCTTTCGCTTATTAAGGATTTATAGGCTTCCTTAAATTCCGGACTCAAAAAGCTCCAATCAATAAACTGCATCCACTTTTCTCTTGATCGCTCCATCTTCTTAAATATATTTTCTATTTGTTTTTCTTCAAGCCCCAGGGTATTAAACGCTGTCACAAAATCTTTTCTTTTTATCTTATTCTTTTTTCCATTGAGGCTTAATGCAACATCCTCAGTGTCAGCCGGGTTCACCAATACTGTAGCCAACAAGTCATAAGCGGGTGATAATACAGGACCAGTACCCGGTTGATAAATTAAAGAAAAGTTCTTCAAATGCATATCAGCATTACCCGTAAGGAAAGAAAATAATACGATCTCGAAAAAATTGACTACATCCAATCCGGGATTTGCAGAATACCGCAGAATCGCTTTGGCAATTTGTTCATAGGAACCTTGGTATTTATCTTCACTTAAGCGCTCCGTCAACTGGCACATGTCCTCCATGTGCAGTTTTTCCTTATTTCTTCTGTCAATACGTTTGGTGATGTATGCCAGATTACCGGATTGAAGGTGAATTAAACTGTGTGGAACAGTTTGGATTTTGGCAATATCTGCCAGGTGCATCGTCAGATCTTCCAGCTCTGGCAATTGAGGATAATTGGCTGAAGGTGGTTTTAATATATACCCTCCCCACATACCAACTATCGTAAACCTTCTGGTATTATTCGGGTGATCCACAGCGGAAAGATGCAGGGACAATTTAGGCTGTACACCAGTAAGTGTGATTTGACGCTGTATTACTTGTCTGGCCAGCTCTTCCATGTTCTCTTCACTGAATGGCATTTCTGGAACAATGGTCTGGCCAAATATCTTTTTACTGCATTTCGCATGAAAATCTTGTTCATTTTCATTCAATGGCAAATAGCAATATAAACATCTATTCATTATTCATATCTTCATTTATTGGGTGAACACTTACTGCACCAATACAATCTTTACAGCATGCCATTAATAACCCCATTCGATCCCTGGGATTCAGTTTCCAGTTTTTTTCCGCAATGTCCAACAGCCAGCCTTCTGGTATTAAACCATCGAAAAATGGAAACAATACCTTGCTTGTAAATGTCGCCTCCTCCAATGGCAAGGTAAGGCTAACAGGATGCCGCTTTTCGCTTTTCAGATAGGCGTGGTCATATTCAAAACGATATCCGTTCTCATCCTGCGTAAGCCAACCTGCAGTTTGGTTATGGATTTTTATTTCTGCCTTTCGCATGGGCTTATTCGTTGTTGATCAATGGCGATGGGGAAACTTTTACGGGGCCTGCTTCGTACCCAAATAAACCAAGGACCTGATTTACCTTATCTAAACGCAAGGATTCTTTGCCTTGCTCCAACTCCCTGACAAACCGCAACCCCACACCTGCTTTCTCCGCCAGCGCGGGCTGTGTAAGCTTGGAAGCCTTCCGTTTTGCTTTTACAAAATCACCAAACGACATTATTATACCTTTTAGGGTGTAAAAATACGATATATTGTCTAAATAATACCACATCGGGTATAAATATTTCACTTTTTACATTATTATACCCGATGTGGTATAAATAATTATAATTTTATCAGGTCTTTAACTGCCCAACAGCAGCTCCATACACATGCAGCCC
>JAUSMG010000203.1 GCA_030645295.1 Saprospiraceae bacterium
AAGCCCGAAAAATAAACAGTTATGGGCGGCTTTGGGTAATGCTTCCGAAAAGATAATTGTAAATGTGGCCAAGGTGATAAATGTGGCCAATGTGATAAATGTGGCCAATGTGATAAATGTGGCCAATGTGATAAATGTGGCCAATGTGATAAATGTGGTCAATGTGATAAATGTGGCCAATGTGATAAATGTGGCCAATGTGATAATGTGGCCAATGTGATAAATGTGGCCAATGTGATAATGTGGTCAATGTGATTCAGCCTGTTGTTACCGCTTACAGAAATAATGCTTCAAATCGCTCTTCAATTTTTTCGACTTGTTCCATTTGGTGCGCTGTACGTTCTTTCGGACGCGCTGGCGTTTTTGCTTTATAAGATCATTGGTTACCGCAAAAAGGTGATCCTTGATAATTTGCGGCGTTCATTCCCGGAAAAAAGTGAGGCTGATACCCGGAAAATTGCCCGGGCGACCTACCAGAATCTGACAGATGTGACGCTCGAAACCCTCAAGTCATTTTCGGCGCCTTACGCTGAAATCGAACGTCGGGGACTGTGTCTGAACCCTGAACTGGTGAATCAATACCTCGATCGCGGGCAAAGCGTCATCCTCACCGGCAGCCATCTGGGCAACTGGGAATATTCGGGACTCACCATGCCGCCTCAATTCCATGGAGCAACCGTGACCGCCTACAAACCCCTGACCAACAAGGGAATGGATGCATACATCAATCAGGCCCGTTCCCGTACAGGAATGGAATTGGTGGCAATGGATGAGGTGTTTAAAGCGATTAGAAAGCGTTCCGGGGAGCCGACCGTTTTTATTTTGCTGGCCGACCAATCACCGAGCAGCCGCAAGAGCGCGCACTGGGTGGAGTTTCTCGGCCAGGACACGGCCTCGCTTCCGGGCGCAGATGTTTTGGGACGAAAATTCGGATTGCCAGTGTTGTACTATCGCGTGGTGCGCACCACGCGGCGTGGATTTTATGAAATTGAATTCACAGAACTTTGTGCAGACCCATCGACAGCCGCAGAAATTGACATAACCCGCGCCTTTGCCCGGCGTTTGGAGACCGATATTCGTCAGCAACCGGAGCAATGGCTTTGGAGCCATAAACGGTGGAAAATGAGGCGGGATTGACCTTAGACTATTGGACATTAGACCAGGGGACCTTAGACTATTGGATATTAGACGTTAGATTATTGGACTTTGGACTTTAGACCTTTCTTTGCTGCAGTTGCCCACTTTGCAAACGTGCTTTCCTAAACATGAAACACCTACTTCTACTCAACCTCTTTTGCATTTTTTTGACTCCGCTTTTTTCCCAAAACAAAAAGCCGATCGATCACACCGATGTACACCGCTGGCGAAAAATTGAACAGCAAAAACTCTCCAACAACGGTCAGTGGGCCGTGTGGGCACAAACGCCCGTAAGCGAGGGCGATGCAAGCCTGCACCTGTGGAGCGCTGCATCGGGCGCAACCCTTATTTTCCCGCGCGGTACCGAGGCGCAATTCAGCGATGATTCCAAGTGGTTGGTTTTCAAGATAAAACCTGCACTCGATACCCTCAAAGCCCTGCGCCGCAAAAAGGTAAAAGACGAGGATCTGCCTAAAGATTCCCTGGGCATTTATGACCTCAGCAATGGCAACCTGGAGAAGATTCCGCGGCTCAAAAACTTTTCGATCCCTGAAAAATGGAGCGGCTGGCTGGCCTTCCAGATAGAAATGGAAAAACCTGCCGCACCCAAAAAGGATACCGCTGCGGTTAAGCCGGATACTGTAAAAACGACCGTTCCCCCACCAACACCGCCCAATGGCTCAAGTAAGGCCAAGAAAAAATCCCCCAAAAAGGAAGACAAAGACAATGGCTACCGCCTGATTTTGCGCAATTTACCAAAAGGATTTCAGGACACCATCGCCTATGTAAAGGAGTTTACGCTGGCCAAACGCGGTCCAAGATTGCTCCTGCACGCCACAGGAAAAGGCGACACTTTGCCCTTCACAGCCAATCCGAGAATGCTGCGAAATGGCGTATATCTGATTGATTTAGAACAGTATAGCCTACGACCACTCCTTCGATCCAAAGGAAAATTCCAACAACTGGCGCTTGATGATTTTGGTCGCCAGGCAGCATTTGTGGCCGACCTCGATACTTCCAAAGCACGCATCCGTCCCTGGCAATTGGGGTATTGGAAATCCGAACAGGATTCCGCCAAACTCATCGCTGGCCCCCAAAGCAACTTCCTCTCAAAGTACCAATCACCAATTACCAATCCACCAATCACCAATCCACCAATCAACAACTGGAGCATCAGTGAGAACGCCCGGCCAATCTTCTCCGACGATGCATCAAAACTCTATTTCGGCGTAGCACCTCCGCCCGTTTTGAATGATACCACCCTTTTGAAGGAAGAAATTGTAGACGTGGAAGTGTGGACCTGGAATGACAAACGGCTTTACACACAGGAGGAAATCCGCCTTGAAAACGAGAAAAAACGATCCTATCCTGTAGTGTTCCATACGGCACAGCATAATTTTATTCCGCTGGGTTCACCTGAGTTGCCGGAACTCCGTTTTCAAGTGGAACGCAATGCCAGGATCGCGCTGGGCATTTCAGAAGAAGCGTATACAAAGTACATCACTTCAGAAGGCGCTGCGCACAAAGATCTGTTTGCAGTGAATCTTGAAACAGGCGACAAGAAATTGATTGTCACAGATTTGCGCTGTAACCCGCGACTCTCGCCTTCGGCGAAATACATCGCATGGTGGAGTGATCCGGATACTGCCTGGTTCGCCTGGAATGCAGGCACAGGGAACATTGCCCGATTGACAGACAACCGCAGCGTACCGTTCTTTAACGAAGAAACAGACGTGCCGGATTATCCCAACGAACACGGCCTGGCGGGCTGGATCGAAGGCGACGAAGCATTGCTGGTTTACGATAAATACGACCTCTGGAAAATTGACCCGGACGGGAAAAAGAAGCCGCAGCGTATAACAAACGGCCGCGAATCGCAAACAACATTCCGGTACATCAAACTTGACCCGGAGGCGCATAGTATAAGACGCAACACCCCAATATTGCTGCACAAATTCAACGATATAACAAAGTCTGAAGGTTATACCTGGCTAAACCTTCCCCAAAACAATGATGGAAAATTGGGGATATTCGTTCCATTTCTCAAGGAAAAATGGGGAGAGGGTTATGCTTTTACCCGCAGCCCTTTGAAGGCGCGTTACGACGACGTTTTCCTCTATTCAAAAGAGAATTATGCCAGCTTCCCCAATTTGACCTATGCCTCCGCTGACGTGGGGGAAAAGGTCATTTCCAATGCCAATCCCCAACAGTCGGAATATAACTGGGGTAGCATCGAAATGGTAGAATGGACTTCGCTTACAGGCGAAAAGATCAAGGGATTGCTGGCAAAACCCGAAGGTTTCGACCCTAAGAAGCAGTACCCGATGATCGTGAATTTTTATGAAAAACTATCCGACAACCTGAACAGTCATCGTGCCCCGGATTTCCACCGCTCTCAAATCAACTACACCGTTTATGCCAGTCGGGGCTATCTCGTATTTGCCCCCGACATTCCTTACCGCATCGGCTACCCCGGCGAATCCGCTTACGATGCCATCATGAGCGGGGTTACTTCCTTGATTGCCAGGGGTTTTGTGGATCCGAAAAGGGTCGCGTTGCAAGGCCACTCCTGGGGCGGCTATCAGGTGGCATATCTGGTTACGCGAACGAATTTGTTTGTTTGCGCAGAAGCGGGCGCTCCGGTGGCGAACATGACCTCGGCCTACGGCGGCATTCGTTGGGAGTCGGGTTTGAACCGGGCTTTTCAGTACGAACATCAACAAAGTCGTATCGGCGGATCACTTTGGGAAAAGCCCAAACAGTACATCGAAAACTCACCACTTTTTGCCCTTGACAAGGTTGAAACACCGCTCCTGATCATGCACAACGACCGAGACGGCGCAGTTCCCTGGTATCAAGGCATCGAACTCTTTTCCGGGCTTCGTCGACTGGGCAAACCCACCTGGCTTCTGAACTACAATGATGAGCCACACTGGCCTGTGAAACTTCAGAACCGGATCGATTTTCAGAAACGGATGCAGCAATTTTTCGACCATTATCTGATGAATGCACCCGAACCAGCCTGGATGAAACGCGGGGTGCCGCCGATGGAAAAAGGGATATTACAGGGATATTAGGATTGATTCGATTGGGACGATTGGAAGGATTGATTCGATTAATTTGATCCGAAAAAGGAAAGGACCCTTTTTTTTTCGGTTCAAATTAATCGAATCAATCCTTCCAATCGAATCAATCGTTCCAATCGTTCCAATCGTTCCAATCGCTAATTCATACAATCTTCGATCTCTTCCGCTTCCATCGGGATGTTTTTGAACAGATCAATGTTCCCGTTCTCCGTGATGAGGATATCGTTTTCAATGCGGATCCCGAGGCCTTCTTCAGGGATATAAATGCCTGGCTCACAGGTCAGTACATTGCCCGCCCGGAAGGTGTCGTAACGGAAAAACAGATCGTGCACATCCAGCCCTAAATGGTGGCTCGTGCCGTGCATGAAGTATTTTTTGTAGGCTGGCCAGTCTTTGTCTTGTTTGGCAATATCGTCTTTTGAAATGAGGCCAAGTCCCAGCAGTTCGCCTTCCATGATCTTGCCCACTTCTTTGTTGTATTCTACAAATTTGGTCCCGGGCACCAGCATTTCGCGTGCGCCTTTCAATACCCGCAACACTGCATCGTATACGGCCCGTTGGCGTTTGGAGAAGCGGCCATTCACCGGAATGGAACGCGTCAGGTCGGCATTGTAGTTGGCGTACTCGGCGCCAAAGTCCATGAGTAGCACATCGCCATCCTGACATTGGCGATTGTTCTCGATATAGTGCAATACGCAGGCGTTTTTACCCGAACCAATAATTGGGGTGTAAGCATGCCCTGTAGCGCGATTACGGATGAATTCGTGGATAATTTCGGCTTCAATTTCATGTTCCCACACGCCTGGTTTCACAAATTTCAACACCCGTTTGAACGCCTTTTCTGTAATGTCGACCGCCTCCTGCGTAGCGCCCACTTCCCATTGGGTTTTGACGGTCATCAATCGTTTTAGCACCTGTTGAGCACGGTAAATGGTGTGCGCGGGGTAACGCGCCTGAATTTCGTGGGCATATCGTAGATCGCGGTATACCACTGGCGACAAAAAGCGATCGTTCTCATTGAGATTCAAATAGATGCCTTCTGAAAGCAGGATAAGTTCGTTGATCTCTTTCTCAGCCTCATCGAGAAAATATACCTTCTGAATGCCGGAGGCGGCAGTAGCTTCTTCCTTGGTGTATTTGTGGCCTTCCCAGACCGCCAGATGTTCGTTGGTGCGGCGAATGATCAGCACTTCTTCATGTTGATCGCGGGGGCAGCCGGGGAAAAGCAGCAGCATGGTCTCTTCCTGATCAATACCCGTAAGCCAGTACAAGCCTGAGTTTTGACGAAAATTGTGGTAGGCGTCGCCGGTGCGTGGCGCCTGATCGCTGGAGTTGAAAATAGCGACGGTACCGGGCTTCATTTCGGCAGTAAAGCGCTTGCGGTTGGTTTTAAAAAGTTCGGGACTGAGCGGCTGATATTTCATAGAGCGTGAGAGACGCGTGAGTTGTGAGAAAAATGAGAGAAATCATTGCTCAAAGAATGAGACTTTCCATGAGACAGCCAAACCAAGCGCCCAACATTTCGACTTTCGGGCGGGAATGCTGCGCAAGCGTTATTTATTAAAGCAAAAAAGCGCTGTACTCATAATTTTTCCGTTGCAGAATTTGCTCCCTTCCTAAAAGTGCTACTTTTGCCGTCCTATTCTCTAACCATTCATCACTCATCACTTAATATTTACGAAATGTCTTTTCCTGCTAATTGCAAATACACGGAAGACCACGAGTGGGTCCGCGTTGAAAGCGGCAACATCGCCTACGTCGGCATCACGGATTACGCTCAGGGCGAACTCGGCGAACTCGTTTACATCGAAGTAGAAACCGTAGGCCAAACGGTAGCGGCCCACGAGATCTTTGGTACGGTCGAAGCTGTAAAAACCACTTCTGATCTCTTTATGCCGTTGACGGCTAAAGTGTTGGAATTCAATGCTAAAGTGAGTGATTCAGGTGATCCATCTCTCGTGAATAGCGACCCATACGGGGACGGCTGGATCGTGAAAATCGAAATGGCCACCCCGGCTGACTTCGACGGGTTAATGGACGCTGCTGCTTATAAGGCGCACGTCAGCTAAAATTAAACCGCAAAACCGCAAAACCGAAGAACCGTAAAATTTAAAACCATCAAGTGGGTTCGAAAAAGGCCAAAATCTTCCTTTCTTCGAAATCAAAACACCGCTCGGTTTTAAATTTTGCGGTTCTCCGGTTTTAAATTTTGCGGTTTAATCCTTTTCCAAGGCCTCTTCCTCTTCAAAATCAGCTGCGCTTCCTTGTGCGCCTTTGAAATCAAAATTCCGCAATTTCGGTGCGCGCCACCAGGTAACCCCTACTACCGCTAAGGTCATTAATCCTCCAAACACGACCGAGGGAACCGTGCCAAACATACGGGCTGCCAATCCACTCTCGAAGGCGCCCAACTCATTGGACGATGTGATAAAGATCGTGCTGACCGACGACACCCGCCCTTTCATGTGTTCCGGGGTTTGAAAATGCACCAGTGCCGAACGAATGAAAACACTCACCTCGTCAAACATGCCCGCCAGCACCATCACAACAAACGACAGGTAAAAACTGGTGCTCAGTCCAAAAGCGATGATGCACAGACCAAAACCTGCCACACAGGCCATCATGATCTTTCCGGCGCCTTTGCCAAGTGGTCGGTGTGCCAGAAAAACTGCCATTGTGATGGCTCCGATCGCCATGGCGGCGCGCAGAAGCCCTGCTCCTTCTGGTCCCACGTGCAAAATATCTTTGGCAAAAATGGGCATCAGTGCCACCGCCCCGCCAAAAAATACGGCGAACAGATCCATCGCAATGGAAGCGATGATGACTTGTTTGCTGAACACAAAATCAAGCCCTGCCTTGATGCGTGTCAGCGCTGTTTCTGTACGGTCGAAGGTAGGAACAGGGCGGGCTGGAATTTGCACCATGAAAACCAAAGCTATGGCACAAAGCCCGCTCATGGTTCCAAACGCTGCTGCTACTCCGCCAAAACCATAGATCAAACCTCCAATTCCCAGGCCTGTTATACTGGCTACTTCCCAAGTGCTGCTGTTCCAGCTAATGGCGTTCTGAAGCCGCTCTCGGTCCACGATCTGGGGCAAAAAAGCGAAATTGGTCGGACTAAAAAACCCCCGCGCAATCCCTGTGCAAAACATGATGCCATAGATGAAGGTCAGCAGGGTAGGGGTGCTGAGTGCTGCTTGACCCAATGCCACGGCCAACAATGCCAGCGAGCACACCAGCAGCACCGAGATACAGCCTACCAGCATGTTCCGGCGGTTATACTTATCCGCCAAATGCCCTGCCCAAAGACTGATTCCGATGGCGGGCAATGCTTCTGCCAGACCAATAAACCCCAGCATCAGCGGGTCGTTGGTCAGTTCGTACACATAATAGCCCACGGAAACAGACATGATTTGAATCGTAAGCGTCGTCATAAGCCGCATGGCCAGGAAGCGTCGGTAATCGGGGATTCGGAGGGCGGCGTAGGCGTCGGGTGGCATTGATTCGATTGATTCGATTGGGAGGATTGACCGATTGATTCGATTGGGACGAATGGTTCGATTATTTGCTGGGTGTGGTGGCTTTTAGTTTTTTTCTTACGGTGGAGATAGAAGACACTATTATTGCCGTGAGTTCATTGGCCTCTTTGTAAAGGGGGACAATATCGGGACGAAATTTTATTTCCAGAGAAACAATGAATTCTAGCCAAAACATGGACTCGTCCAATTCTTCCTCCACAATCTTTAATTTGTTGAGAAAGTCCTTGCCTGATTTTCGTCAGCAAGCGGCCCTGTAATTGGCTGCGGCGGATGGAGCTGAGCGTACTATTTGATTTCTAACTGCATTGAATTCAGGAGCGTTGGGTAGTTTTCGAGTGAAGAGCACTACGGCTATTGCCCAGTCTTTCAATCGTTTTTTTAGTGTTTCGGCTGTCATAGTTTTCTTTTTAATTATTGAGGGGATCACTTCAAGCACCCAAATATACTAAATTTTCTGGGAAAAAGTCTGGATAAGCCCTTTACCTTTTCCGCCCATTTTGTTCATTTTGCAATCGTCCCAATCGTCCCAATCGGTCAATCGATCAATCGTCCCAATCGAATCAATCGATCAATCGTCCCAATCGAATCAATTCATCCATGGAAAGAATTTCAGTTTTTGATATTTTTAAAATAGGGATAGGCCCCAGCAGTTCGCACACCATGGGGCCCTGGCGCGCCGCCCAGCGTTTTCTTCGGGAGATCAACATTTCGGAAGTCAGCTATATTCAAGTAGAGCTTTATGGCTCACTTGCCAAAACAGGCAAAGGCCACGGCACCGATCTTGCGGTGATGCTCGGCCTTCATGGCGACGATCCTGTCAGCATCCCGGTGGAGGATGTACAAACCTATGTGGCAACGATTCAAACCACTAAAATACTTTGCCTTGGTGGTCAGCACGACATACCATTTGATCCTGAGCAAAACATCGTTTTTCTGTATGAGCAAAGCTTGCCTTATCACTCCAACGGCCTCATTTTCAGGGCTTTTTATAAAAATGGGGAGGGCGTTTCGCAAACCTATTATTCCGTCGGCGGTGGTTTTGTAGTAAAAGAAGGCGAGCAAAATACGGCGTCTGACAAGTTTTTGCCGTTTCCGATCGACCAGGCGGAGGAACTGGATTTTTGGTGCAGACAAGAAGGGAAAAACGTGTCAGAAATCGTGTGGCAAAACGAACTTTCCTGGCGAAGCCCGGAACAAATTCACGACGACATGATGAAAATCTGGATCGTGATGCGCGACTGCATTTACAAAGGTTGCCACACGGATGGCATACTCCCTGGTGGACTGGAAGTGACCCGCCGCGCTGCGCCGCTCAGTCGAAGACTCCTGGCTGGAAAACCCTACCGAAATGCCGAAGATTGGGTCCGGCAGATTAGCCGGGGCGGGCATACGTTCCAGGAGATCCTGAAATGGGTGAGCTGTTTTGCACTCGCTGTAAATGAAGAAAATGCAGCGTTCGGTCGGGTCGTCACAGCCCCAACCAATGGCGCAGCTGGTGTGATCCCGGCGGTGTTGATGTACCATGTTTGTTTCAGCGACTCGTTTGTGGAAGAAGACATCGTAAAATTTATGCTCACCGCGGGCGAATTGGGCAGTCTTTTCAAAAAAGGCGCCACCATTTCCGCAGCCATGGGCGGTTGTCAGGCAGAGATAGGCGTGTCTTCCGCTATGGCGGCCGGAGCGCTTACCGAATGCCTGGGCGGTTCTTATGGTCAAGTGATGATGGCTGCCGAAATTGCCATGGAACACCACCTCGGCATGACCTGCGATCCCATCGGCGGGTTGGTGCAAATTCCTTGTATCGAACACAACACCATGGGCGCGATGAAGGCCATCACCGCCTGTCAGATCGCCCTCGAAGGCGACCCCAGCAAAGCCAAAGTCAGCCTCGATGCTGTCATAAAAACCATGAAAGAAACCGCTGCCGATATGAATACGAAGTATAAAGAGACGGCGGATGGAGGCTTGGCGGTGAATATTTCGGTGAATGTGGTGGAGTGTTGAATTCGCTAGATTTTCCCAACTTTGCGTCTTTCAATCCCCCTGAATAAATACTACACGAATCCATCCCTTCAACTTCATTCAGCATCATGAATCTCCTAGACGGTAAAATAGCCATAATCACCGGCGGCTCACGCGGTATTGGCGAAGCCCTGGTCCGCAAATTTGTAGAACAAGGCGCAAAAGTTGCATTCACCTATGTGTCGGCCTCCTCGCAGGCACGTGCTGAAAAACTGGCAGCAGAATTTTTACCCGCCATAGCCGCAGGCGAAGGAGGGCCACCTTCCGCCAAAGCCTACCAAAGCGATGCAGGCGATTTCGCCCAGGCGGAAGCCCTCATAGCACAGGTGCTGGCCGACTTTGGCAAACTCGACATTGTGGTCAACAACGCCGGGATAACCCGCGATACGCTCATGCTTCGCATGACGGAGCAGCAATGGGATGAGGTGATCCAGACCAACCTGAAGTCGGTATTCAACATGACCAAACATGCCCTTAAGCCCATGATCCGTTCGGGGGGCAGCATCATCAATATGAGTTCGGTGGTGGGCGTTTTTGGCCAACAAGGACAAGCGAACTACGCCGCCTCCAAAGCGGGCATCATCGGTTTTTCCAAGTCCATCGCGAAAGAATACGGCTCGCGGGGAATCCGCTGCAACGCCGTAGCGCCCGGGTTTATCGCTACCGAAATGACCGACGCACTCGACGAAAAAACAAAGGAAGGCTATCTCTCTGCTATTCCACTCAAACGCCTTGGCTCAGGCGACGACGTGGCAAACACCTGCGTTTTTCTGGCCTCGGATATGGGCGCTTACATTACCGGACAGGTGATCTCTGTTTGCGGAGGCTTGAACTGTTGAGGAACGATGAACTAGGAACGATGAACTAGGAACGGCTGCGCATAGTGGTTTATAGTTCATCGTTCATCGTTCATCGTTCATCGTTTACAAGACCTGTAATTTCGCAAATTTCAACACGATCCGCCGTTCAGGCATCTCATCATTATTGAACTGGATCGTGGCCACGCGGTTTTCTTTTGGGCCTTCTACGCTGATAATTTTCCCTTCGCCAAATTTTTGGTGCGCTACCGCCGCTCCCGCGATCAGGTCTTCCACCGGAGAGGCCTTAAAATTGGCCAAAGCAGCTGTAGCAGGGGGATTCATTTTCAGAATACGTGGATTGGCAAAATTGCCGCTTACGCTCGCGCCGCGTGAGGGTCTGCCTTCCTGGGCAGAATTAAAAGCGGGCGTCCCGATGCGCGCTGCGCCCATACCACCCACCATATCAAAGTTCTTCATGTCAATTTCTTCCAAAAATCGCGAAGGTTCATTCGCCCGAATTTGCCCGTACCGATAGCGGTTTTGGGCAAAACTGATGGTGAGAAATTCCTTTGCCCGGGTTATGGCAACGTAAAAAAGCCGGCGTTCTTCGTCCAGGCCCTTCGGGTCTTCCAGCGACATGAATGAAGGGAAAAGTTGCTCTTCCATGCCCGTCACAAAAACACTTTTGTATTCCAAACCTTTGGCAGCGTGGACACTCATCAGCGTGATATAGTCCGTGCCTTCCGCTTTTTCATCGGCATCGGTGAGGAGCGTAATGGTCTGGAGGTAGGCTGCCAAAGAAGCGTCCTTGCCCGTCAGTTCGTCATTTTTACCCGCCGTAGCTTTAGCGAAGGAGGGGTCATTCGTCATTGGGTCATTGGCCGTCATTGGGACATTGTTCTGACTGTCAACGAATTCAGAAATAGCATCCAGCACGGCATTCACGTTTTCAAATCGACCAATCCCTTCAGGACTGGTATCGCTTTTGAGCATATCGTGAAGGCCAGACTTTCGGAGGATTTCTGCGGCGAGTTTGTAGGCCGACTCGGTGGCGGCACGGCGTTGCCAGTCTTGCACCATGTTGCGAAAGCCCGCCATGGCCTTGCGGGCACGATCCGTAATTACAAGCGCCGGACTTAGCATGGCTTCCCACATAGGAATGTTGGCGGCGCCTGCTGCTGCGCTGAGTTTTTCCATGGTGGTGTCGCTGATGCCCCGGGTGGGAAAGTTGATGGCCCGACGCAATGCCTCTTCATCGCGTGGGTTGACCGCCAATCGGAGATAAGCCACAAGGTCCTTTACCTCTTTCCGTTGATAGAAGGACATGCCGCCAAAAACGCGGTAACTCAGGTTGAGTCGCCGAAGGTGTTCCTCAAATTTCCGACTTTGCGCATTGGTACGGTACAGCACAGCGATGTCAGAATTGGGCAGGTGATAGCGGTGTTTTTGTTCCAGAATCAAATCAGCCACACGGCGGGCTTCTTCATCGTCGGTGATGCATTTGAGGAGTTTGATTTTCTGACGCTCTTCCCGGTCGGTCCAGATGGTCTTTTGCAGTTGCCGGCGGTTGTAGGAAATGACCTCATTGGCTGCCGATACAATGTGGTGCGTGCTTCGGTAGTTTTGTTCGAGTTTGAAGGTCTTCAGGGAGGGATAATCCTTCTCGAAATCGAGGATGTTGTCGATCGTTGCGCCCCTGAAAGCATAGATGCTTTGGGCGTCGTCGCCCACAATAAAGATGTTTTCAGGGCTGCCTTCGTACTTCACCAATTGCCGCAGGATAGCGTATTGTAGAAAGTTGGTATCCTGAAATTCGTCCACATGCACATATCGAAAGCGGCGGCGGTATTTGTCCACCACATTGTCAGGATTTTGCTGGAAAAGTCGGTAAAGCTGGTAAAGCAGATCGTCAAAGTCCATTGCACCGGACCGGAAGCAGCGGGCAATGTATTTTTCATAGATATCGACAATGTAGGGGCGACGTGCGGCGCGGTCCTGCATCATCATTTCCGTGTTTTGCCGGTAGAGTGGGGGGGTAATCAAATTGCTCTTGCAGAGCGAAATACGCGATCGCACGGCGGAAGGATTGTACACCGTAGGGTCCAGATTCATCTCCTTGATGATGGCCTTCAGTACACTCGTTGTATCATCAGTATCGTAGATCGTGAACGATGATGGGTAGCCGATCTTATCTGCTTCGTAACGCAAAATGCGTGCAAAAATGGAGTGGAAAGTTCCCGCCCAAACCTGTTGCGCAGACGGACCCACTACCCGCTCAATGCGGTCTTTCATCTCGCGCGCGCTCTTGTTGGTGAACGTTAGGGCGAGTATTTCGCGGGGCGGGACGTGGCTTTGCAAAAGATGCGCAATACGATAAGTGAGCACACGCGTCTTGCCCGAGCCGGGGCCAGCGATCACCAGCACAGGCCCTTCGATGCTGGTGACGGCGGTGCGCTGAATGGGATTGAGTTCGTCGAGATATGACATTTGGACTGTTGACTGTTGACTGTTGCCCCGGCAAAGGTAGAAAGTTCAGATGGGAGGGGGTATTTTTAAATAAAATGTTTTGAAAAGAATGGTCAGAGTAGGGTGATAAAATCAAAACTGGCTATCTTCACGCCCACAATATTTAGCAGATGAAGCCACAACTTACCATCGGGAAACTGATTGAAGAAGCAAAGGTCTTTTGTCAGACGACCGCTGTTATTCGCGAACTGTATGGCGTGACAGACGGAAAAGCAGTCGGCACTATCATCGAACATAAATTCAAGCAACACTTGCTCGAGAAGTTTGATCTTCATGTAGGTAATTCGGCAAATGGAATTGACCTGCCAGGTGTAGAAATCGAGACGGACATTAAAGTTACTTCCGTAAGACAGCCCCAATCATCTTGCCCGTTTAAAGATGCTAGGCAGAAGATATTTGGACTGGGTTATAACCTCTTATTATTTGTTTATGACAAACTGGAT
>JAUSMG010000204.1 GCA_030645295.1 Saprospiraceae bacterium
TTTTTCTTTGCCCCTCAAACTGCCAGCAATCCACCAATCACCACTCCACCATCCTATGTCCCGACTCATTCTCGACTCCTCCAATCCTCCTGAACCTGGTCACGTGCTTTGGCGTTCGCCCAGCAACATTGCGCTCATTAAGTATTGGGGCAAATACGGGGTACAACTCCCGAAAAATCCTTCCCTGAGCCTCACGCTGGCTGCTTCCTGCACGGACACACAATTAAATTACGAATTGCGCAAAGGCCCCGATGATGGTCAAATTGATCTCGATTTCTTTTTTCATGAGGAAGAAAATGAAGCCTTTCGCGCCAAAGTGCTGGAATTTCTGACGAGTCTGCTGCCGGAGATGCCGTTTTTAAAACAGTTGAAACTGACCGTCCACACAGGCAATTCATTCCCGCACTCTGCCGGCATTGCCTCATCGGCATCGGGAATGAGCGCTCTGGCTTTGTGCCTTTGCTCCCTGGAAGATCGTTTTTTTGGTACTTTGAAGGATCCGGAAGCATTTGATCAAAGGGCTTCTGTGCTGGCGCGTCTGGGAAGTGGTTCAGCCTGCCGGAGCATTTTTCCACACGCAGCCCTTTGGGGCGCTACACCGCTTGTACCAGGCAGCAGCGACGAATTTGCTGTGCCAATGGGCGACCACATCCACGAAACTTTTAAAGATTTCCACGACGACATATTGATCGTAAGCCAGGAGGAAAAATCCGTGAGCAGCCGCGCCGGACATGCCTTAATGGAGGGCAATCCATACGCTGAACCACGTTACGCACAAGCCCGCACACGCCTTTCTTCCCTGCTGGATGCCATGCGTACCGGCGAACTCCCCGAGTTTGGAAAAATCGTGGAAGACGAGGCCCTAACCTTACATGCGTTGATGATGTGCAGTAATCCCTCCTACACCCTCATGCGCCCGGATTCGCTCGCCATCATCGAAAAAGTACGGCAATACCGTGCGGATACAGGGCATCAGGTGTATTTCACCCTGGATGCCGGCCCCAATGTCCATCTGCTTTACCCTGGCGAATTGGTCGTAGATGTACGAAAGTTCATCGATGACCACCTCGCCGAGCATTGTGAAGGCGGCTTTGTACAGCAAGACTGGGTTGGAGAAGGACCTGAGGAGATCTAGCGCAGGAAATTCTCTACCAATTTCACCGGATCAGAAAGGTTCAGCCGCAGGCTCCAGGAGATCATTTTCCGGTAATCTCCACCGCAGAAAATTGCAGAAGTGTTGGTGCCGCCGGACTGTTCACAATACAAATTTTTTAAGGTTTTTGAATTGGCCAAGGGGAAATAGACCTCCAGCCCGCCTTTGAACAACTCGAACATAAGTCCGCCGCTCCAAAGCAGTTGTTCGCTGCGCGGACGGCCTTCGCCCAGTGGCGTAGCATCATCGAAATAACCAAGGTCGAAGTATGGTTTGAGCGCAATCCCAATTGGAAGACGGACCGGCAAGTCGGCCTTCAGGTTGAGCGCAAGGATATAATTGTTGGAATTTCCGAGGGTACTGGCATTGGATGAACCGAACGCGCCTTTGAAACCGCCCTCGGATTGGCTCACCTGTCGACCCATAATATTATCGGCGCCCGAACGCGCCAGGAAGGTTTGATCAAATTTATAATCATTGAAGCCTTGCGGATTCAGGCTGAGCGCGGTCTCTTCCACACTCCGGTTTCGTTGTGTGCTTTGAATAAAATACCCGGCGAACAAACGCATGGTCACTTTTCTTTTTTCCATGTAATATAACTTCTGCCGCCATTCTGCAGTGCCGCGTAAGTAGTTGGCCGGACGGTCGAAGGCATCCTTATAGTCTTGTGTTTCCAGCGCAATTTGAAAGCGGTAGGGATGGGGCAAGGCCGATTGTTCGCCCTCGTATCGAAGTTCGTAAATCGTATTTTTCTCCCATTTTTTTCCCAAATACAGCCCTTCGATATTGCGCTCATCGTCCTCTCTGCCAATGAATAAAGTCCTGAAATTCAAGGCATGGCGAAACGACATAGAACTGCTGCGCAACTCCGCTGTCACCTGAGGCACAATGCGGTAAACCTTTGAATAGTAGTCGTCCGCCGCATTGTAGTCAAAGTCAAAAGTCTTAGCCCCGACGCCAACCGTCACTTTTGGAACAAGTCCTCCCGGGTGAAATTTGTAGCGCACATCGGCAAATCCTACAAAGTTTTTCGACCCGGTTGCGTAGCCTGGCAGCAGGTAATACTGCAATTTTCGCAGTGGAAGTGGTGGGTTGTAGAGCATCAATCCCAGCATGGTTTTGTCGGCATTATTCCAGCCGGCCCAGGGCAATAAGGCGAGCGTGTTGCGGCGTGCATTTTGGAAAAGGGCGAGCGAGCGCAGCTCCAGCGGTCTGGCGCTGCGAAAGAGTCCTGAAGTTTTGATAAAGTTATTTTTTCTGTTGATATCCAAAGTAGTCCGTGGCCAATCGATCTCAAAAGCATCGGCTGAGGCTGTGGGAAAGGTGACACTTTGTTGCTTTTCCCACTCCGAAGCCGAGAACCATTTGGTCTTTACAGGCTTCCCTTTTTGGAAGGCCGTCACCGAAAAAGGGGTGTTCAATGCGCCCTTGTTTTTAATGTCCAACTGCCAAATTCCATTCACCAATTTAGCGCTTTGAAATGTATAATCCACCTGCCGCTGCGTTTGCATGGCATCAAAAAACCAGGAGGTCTCTAAGCCATTTTTTTTCAATACTGATCTGAAATCCTCCGGATAAGGATGTTTAAACTGCCAGCGACGGTAATATTCCTGCATGGCAACATCGAATTTTACCGTGCCCTCGGCCTGTTCCAACCAATACAAACACAAAGCCGTTTTCATATACACCTGCAGTCCGTAAGCGATCTCTGAGAATTCATTGGAGTGGGTATCGGGCGGGGTGTCCAGGTGATCCCGGGCCAGTAAGAGATAGCCGTTTTCCAGCAATGTGCCTTGTTTTTTTTCATCAAGCATGATTTTGGGAAGATCTATTGGAGCATGTTCCCCATAATACTCCTTCATATACCGGTCCTCATAATAGGAATTGAGGCCTTCGTCCATAAACGGGTGATCGCGTTCGTTCGAAGCAAGAATACCATAAAACCAGTTGTGACCCACTTCGTGCGTGATCACATTGTCCAGACTTTTACCAGAGCCTGAATTGCCGATAACCGTGATCATAGGGTATTCCATGCCGCCGCCGGCACTGAGCGCAGAATGGACTGCGGTGGCTTGTGGCCAGGGGTATTCACCGACTTTATCGGAATAGAATTCCACCGCCCGGCGAACATAGAAAGCACCTTTTTCCCAAAGTTTTGCCTGCGTAATTTTGGTGGTCTTTTTGTTGGAGCCCGGGAACATGGCCCAGCATTCCACCGTTTTTCCGGAAGCGAGCTTTGCCGTGTCTTTTAGCACCCAAAACCGTTTGTCCGCAAACCAGGCAAAATCGTGAACACGCTCGGCCGTGTACCGTATCGTCTTCATTTTCAGACTGGAAACAGGAAAAGTATCTGCCTTAATGCGAGACTTTTTTGCCGGCGCACTTACGTTTTCAGCAATTTTCTCCCTGGTTTCGGCTTCCTTTTGATACAGGAATTCGATTTCCGAAGGCGTTTGCAGCATACCGGTTGAACCCACCACATAATTCTCGGGCAATGTCAGGGTTACATCAAATGACCCAAACTCTGAATAAAATTCTCCAAGGTCAAGGTAGGGCATCGCGTGCCAGCCCTTGTGGTCGTACACTGCGGGCTTCGGGTACCACTGGGTCATCTGGTAACTGGTCTCCACATGTCCCAGACGGGAAAAAGAAGCCGGGATTTTGAGCAAAAAGGGTGTGGTAATTCGAACGTGGCCTCCCGGAGCGAGTGGCCGGGCTAAGCTTAGCACAGCGATATCGGGGTTTTTAGGGTCGAATTTCCAGGAGATTACCGCTCCATCTGCGCTGAATTGGAGGTTTGAATAAGAACCTAGATCCTTGTTTTCTGCAAAGTAAAATTCACCATCACCGTCGCGGATCTTTTGTTTGCAGAAAGCCGAGCGACGATTTTTGAATGCATTTCCCCATAAATGCACCCAGATCTCTGGCAGCGCATCCGGCGAATTGTTGATGTATTCAAACTCTACGTCACCCACAAGGGTATGTTTCACATCATCCAGCGTCGCATTGATCCGGTAGTTTACCTCCTGCTGGAAGTACGGTTTTGGATTTTGGGCTAAACAATGGGCTGAAAAAAGTAAAAAGAAGGCCAGGGTCAAATGCTTCATATCAAAAATTGTAGGGTGAAAGGGCAAACTTAACAAACATCCAAAGACATCTGGCTATTACGCCTTCGCAATGCAGAGGGAGTGGAAGAATATTTGAGTGGAGATCTGTTACTGCTGCGTTGACTATTTTTCTTTTAAAAGTATCCAGCCACTGGAAGATTCCAACCGTTTTTTGGTTCCATCTATTTCCATTTGAGCAGTTTCGGCGATCCACTGCAGTGTGCCCTTTTGACCAGAAAATTTGAACGTACGATCAGACAGTGCCATACTGGCGTAAGTGTTGTTCTCCCCTTTGTCCTGATATGCAGCCCAATTTTCCAGAACTGGCAGAAGGCTAAATTTTTCTATAAGGCCACTTTTTCCATCCTTTATCTGCCACCACTCCAGCTGAGTGCCGTCTTCAGAAAGTCCAAAAAACATACCCGGTTCATCCTTTCTCACTGCGCTTCCAGGGTATAGTTCAACCTTAAAAGCAAAATCAAAGCCACGAACAGGTAAGGGTTCGTGTGATTGGAATTCGCTGATATTGATGGTATGGTTACCATTTAAGCCGGGGGATTCAATTCTGAGCCAATCCAATAGCCCGCCAAAGTCATCGCTTAAACTGTCGGCCGTGATGGGCAGGAGCTCAGAAAGCGCGTCACGTTTAGAAAGGTATTCCAGCGTCGAACTCAGCTGGTCCCGCTCTGACGCGGTAAGCGGTATAGTTCCGGGTTTCATTTTACCGTTTTCAAATCGTCCGGTACGCGTCAATATTTCAATTAAAACTCCTTTTTGACTCCTTTCCGAAACTGCAAATGCACTGAGTGGTCCAAAAGCCCAAACCAGCGCGAAAAGCGCCAGGGAGATGGGAATGAACTTGATGTTGTCGTTTTTTGAAACCAGAAAATACAGACAGGAAGCGGCAAGCCAAACCCCGAGTTCTGCTACCAGAAATCGCTCCTCTGTGACGCCATAATCACTGATACGTTTGCCGATAGCGATAAAAAGCAGCCCCGTTAGCGGAATTAACACCCACCAAAACCAACGCTTGAAACCCTTCACGAGCAGGCTGCCATCCTCCTCGGCCAAATAAAAATTGAGCAAATAGGTGAAGATGCCTGCTATAGAGAATCCAATGACCAGCGAACTTATCCAGCCTTGCGGGAGGGAAGCCTGCAAAGCAATTTTCGCCCCATAAGCGTAAAGGATCAGGAAGTATAAAATGACAATCGGGATGAGAATGTACTTGCAGAGGTTTCGGAAGACCCAGTTGTGGGCACTGGTATCATGGGTGGCAGTGGCAGTTGCGGTAACAGCGGGAAAATGAAACAAGAAATAAGCAGTGTTAAAGATGCCCGTAAGCAAAACAAATAATTTGGCGTAGATCTGTTCCCTTATGGAGAATCCGAACAAATTATTAACCGCCAAAATAGCCAACGCTAACCCGGCAAAGAGAATAAGTGTAAAAGCGGAGCCTATCACCAGATTGGCAAAAAGTTGGCGGTTGTATTCCCAGAAATCGCGGACAGAACGCGTATTCAGGTATGGCGCAACCGCTACAGCAAGGTGCATCACCAACACCAGGGCCAGATATTGTGGCAGGATCTGCCACTCAAAATTATCGGCTTTGGTATCCAGCCAAAACCAGCAGCCAAGCAGCGCCGCGAAGCCAAGTGCCTGAAGCAACCAGCCTCGATTGTTATCCCAACCCTTTGATTCTGAATATACAACGAGTGCAGTTAAAAACGGCAAACCCAGTTGGCAAACGATCCAATTGCGGGCGAAAAATTCCTCGCTGTCACTCGGCCCGCTGTTGTCGATCAAGGCAAAACAAGCCACGGTGCCGAGCACAGTACAGAGCATGACGCCAGGAAAACGGCGGCAAACCTGAATAAATGCAGAAAGTAAAAAGCCGGGTGTGGGTATGCTCATTTTAATGAGTGAATGAGTGAATGAGTGAGTGAATGAGTGAGTGAGTGAATGGGTGAGTGAATGATCGCGATGGTCGCGAGAATCACTCACTCATTCACTCATTCACCCATTCACTCAATAAAATCGGGTGTAAGAAACTAAGTGCTTGACTTATGCGCATCATAATTTTTTCCAGCCTGTACTGGATTGACATTTATCTGGGTTTTGAACGTATAAAACCTGTTGGCTTTGTACATTCCGTTAATTTGAGCCTGTCAGAGGGAGGCTCTTAACACAAGTTGAGGGAGAACTTGGCTACTTTTGCAGAATCAAATTCAAATGCATGCGCTACTTGCTAATTGTTTTTCTGTATTCGTTTTTCCAGGTCTCCCCCTCGTTTAGCCAGCCTAATGGGGAGCACTCTACCCTTGAACTAATTTCTGTTTTCCCGGAATCCTGGTCAGGAGATTGGAGCGGCACCCTGGAGATCTTTAACGGAAAAGGAAAGGTGCAGTCGGTGGAAATGGCCCTTGAAATACATAAAATTGACACCTCGAAAGAAGGTCGGTACACTTTCGGACTTGTATACGGTTCCAAAGAACAGGATTGGCGGCCTTACGAACTCGTGCCGGTTGCGTCCGAAAAAGGCATTTGGAAAGTGGACGAAAAGAATTCCATCGTTATGGAAAGTTACCTTTACGGCCCAAAATTGCTTTGCTGGTTTGTGGTTCAGGGGAGTAGGGTCCTTTGTACCTACGAGAAAACAGCCGACAACACAATTGTTTTTGAAGTCATTTCTGGCATGGAAACTGCGGTAAGTACGACGGGCAACACCAAACAGGCTGAAGAAGAGATTCCTGAAGTGAAGACCTTCTCCTGTTCTGTATTCCAACGTGCAATTTTGTACAAAAAATGATTTTAATTGCGATGGATTGCATCTATAGTGAAGTGATTTTGAAATAAATTCTGTTCAATTAATCGCAATACCTCCTAATCCATTTCCCGCCCCTTCGCGTAAGTACATTGGCGTTTTTTGCGCCTGTAAATGAAGAGACTTATGTTCCCAAATACGATTACAACGTTTATCCTTCTGTTTTTTGCCACCTCGGTATTCGCACAGCCCGGGCATTCTACCTATCGCGACACCTTTTGTGACAATCAAACCATACTGATCGTCAGTCAATTTTTTAATTCGTCGAATCCTACCGGTACGATCACTTTGCCTGGTGCGGCAATTGGCGGAATAGACAGTGTAATTCATGTGGAATTGACCTTTAATGCCACCATGGAAGCGACAATTAATCAAACGCTTTGCGAGGGCGATACGCTGTGGGTGAATGGTACAGCTTATCATGCAGGCTTTTATTTAGGCGACGAATTTATTGAAAGCGGGTCTGTCAATGGCTGCGATAGTTTGATCCATGTAAACCTCTCGTTCAAAAGATCAGTCTTTGATTATCAGCAATTTATCTGCGAGGGTGACTCTATAATCATCAATGGACACGTCTACACCGCCTTTGACCGGGAAGGAACGGAGGTCATACCCAATGGTGCCTGCGACAGCATTTTACAGGTGAAACTTACGGCCCTTCCCATCCCTTTTAGTTTGGTAAACGACACGCTGTGTCCGGGCGCATCCGTAGTGATCAATGGCATCACCTACGATGAATCAAACCGGGTGGGGTATGAACTGCTGCCCAACGCAGGCAGTAATGGATGCGACTCGCTGGTCCAGGTAAACATTTCCTTTCGCGAACTCTGGGTCTATATCGGAGAGGACATTGATATCATAAAAGGCGATGAGATCTGTATTGAAGAACAATACGGCCTAAATCCCGTGAGCCTTACCTGGTCGCCCACGCCACCTTGTCCGGATTCGAGTTGCCTGACTCAATGTATCATCCCGTTACAATCGCTATCCTTTAGTTTAACTGCTGTAGATGCAACGGGTTGTGTGCTCACTGACGATATTCATATCCGAGTTTCCAATAAAAACCGGGTTTATGCGCCCAATGTATTCAATCCATTAAGCAACTTCCCCAACAACCGTTTTTACCTCGGTGCGGACAACGGGGTAAGTCTGATCCGTCGGCTTTTCATTGCCGATCGGTGGGGCGAACTGCTTTTTGATGTAAAAGACGTTCTGCCGGATTATCCTGACAATGGATGGGATGGAACCTATCGCGGACAGATCATGCATTCCGGCGTATATACATTCTGGGCTGAATTAGAACGCATTGATGGGACGACGTTCGTGGAGATGGGATCGTTTAGTTTGGTGCGTTGAGCAGCGTACAACAGACACACTCGGCAAGGAGAAAACATTTTTACCTTAGCCCATCAAATAAAATTTGTTCATGAAAAAAATTACGACGGTATTTATTCTCCTGTTCCTCAGCACTTTACTACCTGCGCAAGGCTTTCCTGAAAGTCAAATCGACGGCAAATACTACACGGTCAATGGCGCTAAACTTTGGACGGTTAGTTTTGGCAAAGGAGATCCAATCTTTTTTATCGCCGGCGGGCCCGGCGGCTCCCATTACGGGTTAAGAACTTTTGACTCTTTGTCCACCACCAATACCCTGGTCTATTTTGATGGTTTTGGGCGCGGCAAATCCGATACGGCAAAAAACGTACAGGAATATACCCTGGAACGCGACATTGAAGACCTGGAAGGGCTGCGCAAAGCAATGGGCTATCCAAACATCAATATTCTGGGGCATTCCTACGGAGGACTTGTCGCACAGGGCTATGCGATCAAATACCCGGATAGGGTAAAACACCTGATCCTGGCCAATTCCTTTCACAGTTTTGTAATGTGGCAGGAAAACTGCGATAACTCCAACCATGAGATCAGGACCAACTATCCCGAAGTATGGGATACACTCATGCAAATAAGAGAACGTGGCGCTGTATCAAGCGATTTGATCCATCAGCAGATCTATGGCAAAGTTCCGTATGGCTTTTTATACGCCTATAACCCGACCAATTTCAGGGCCAGAGGGAGGAAACCATATCCCAACAACTTTAATGCAGCCTTGTACTACCAGATGGTAGGCAAAGACGGTGATTTTATCGTCGGGAATGATATTGGCAATTTCGACTTCCGGAAACAATTGAAATCGCTCAAAATGCCCATTCTGATTATTGGTGGGCGATACGACCGGGTTGCAGTGCCCTGGATGATGGTAAAATATAAGACTTACTGTCCGCAGGCGCAGTTTGAAATGTTTGAATTCAGCGGTCATAATCCGCAGGTGGAGGAGCCGGCAAAGGAATTTGCCATGATCAGGGCCTTTTTGGCGAAGTAGGGGAGCATACACTTTACAAACCTGATATTTTATGCAGTATACCAGGCTCCAAATGTGCCGTTTAGGCATCCGGATCTTGTGCTGGCTCCTCCTTTTGCCAGGCGCCCGTGCTTTCACAGACACCATCCCGGACCTGACCCAACTCACCCGTGACGGCGATTGGCTCAGGCTACCCTCGGGCAAAGTGATCTGGGTAGAAATGCATGATAGTACGGGGGAATCAGATGAGGCGGAAGTGGATACGCTAGGACTTGAGTCCGCAGCCAGAAGGGACAACCCGCTTTCTTGTGTCACGCCTGCTTTTGCAGGCGTGGTGCGCAAACATGCGAAAACCATTCCCCACCATGGCATTGCCAAAAATTTTGCCACTTTGGATGAATTTATTGCATGGCTTCCGGCAGATACTTATATGGCACAGCATCAGCCCCCCATCGATCGCAGCCCGGAAAGTCAACGGATCAAGGAAGAACGCTACAATGTGCAGATCAATCGTGCCTGGCTGCTGTCAGCTTATCGGGAAAGAGACAATGACTTTCACCTGGTACTTTCCAATCGTCCTAAGTATGATCCGGAGGCCTTGCTTTTCAGTGTGGAGGTAAGTGGTTTGCCGGACCAATCAAAGGTGTCCAGCAGGCGTTATCGCTACCTGCAGTCTGCGCGTGAGCAAATCATTTCCCGATTGGGCGATCTGCGTTGTGGCAGTACCTATATTTTCCGGGAGGCCGGGATTCCAATCCGAGTCAAAGGCTCGTTGTTTTTTGATATCCACCATGCGGGACATATCCATGGCCGACAAGGGCTTAACCCGCCTTCTGCCTGGGAGATCCATCCGGTAACCAAAATCATGTGGCTGGATTGAAGGCTACTTACCCCGACCCTGTAAAAGCACCAGTGCTGTGTAAAACATGATCTTGAAATCGAGCGCCAGAGACATATTTTCGATGTACAACAAGTCAAAACGCAATCGCTGGAGCATTTCTTTCACATTGGATGCGTAGCCATACTTGACTTGTCCCCAGGATGTTATGCCTGGACGCACTTTGAGCAAGTGGCGATACTGCGGGTTTTCTTCCAGAATTTGGTCAATAAAATGTTGGCGTTCCGGCCGGGGGCCAACGAGCGACATATCGCCCCGCAACACATTCCAGAAATTAGGGATCTCATCCAGCCGCCATTTACGCATCACTGCACCCCAGGGTGTGCAGCGCGGGTCACCGTCGTGAGAAAGTTGAGGCCCCAGTTTTTCCGCGTCCGTGTACATCGAGCGGAACTTGTAGATGGTAAATGGCCGTCCGTTGATGCCCAATCGCTCCTGTGCAAAAAAGATGGGGCCAGCGCTTGAAAGGCGAACCCGAAT
>JAUSMG010000400.1 GCA_030645295.1 Saprospiraceae bacterium
TCTCTAAAAGCATCTTGATTAAACGTGTCCTTGCATTTCAAAAACAAGTGTGCACTTACTGTCGCATACCTTTGCTCCAAATCTACCTGTCTTGGGTCTTTTTGGGACTTGCCATTACAACTTAATAGGCCACCACAAAATATTGCTGTAAAAAGGGAACTGAGAAAAAAATTAGAAATTAGTCGTTTCATTTTGATACATATTTAAGTTTCAAAGGTAGTGTTGCACAGGCAAAAAGCAAAGTAGATGTTTCCCGCTCCTGCAAACATTTTACTTTGTGGCCGGTGGTAGATGCCGCAAGGGTTTATATTTGCCCAATGCAACACCAAGGAGTTTTTTTCAGGGACTATCTACGAATGCGCCACTACAAACTTCCCGAAGTGGCGGAGTTGACGGTTATTCCCGAAGATCAGTTAAACGAGTATTTAGAAATGTCCGTCGTGCCTGGAGACGTTGTGGCAAAAATCTCATTTCACATTGCAGCCAAATTGCCAGAAGATTTCTTCATATTGCCGGGGGATGGGCAGCCGTTCGGGTGAACTGAAAAACATCGCTAAAAGCCGCCTTTGGTAATGAGTTGGCGCGTATCGAGTTCCTGTTTGGGCTTTATGAGCAGTACACCGCGCCGATGTTTGGTGGGGGCGGTGAAGGAGAAAAAGGATAGGAAATTTTGAGAACAAATACGAGGCAGACGGTTGTGAAAAGGGCGCGCGCAATCTTTATCGTGTACTTTTCGTTTTTCACTTACCTTTGCTACCCCTAAACGTATTTTTCTATGACTACGGCCATTCAATCAACTAATAAGCTGCTTCTCGAAGAAGAATTTCAGTATTATTTAGACCATCAAGTTGACCTTTCCAATAAATATCCTGGAAAGGTATTGGTGATTAAAGGAAAAACCATTTTAGGGGTATTTGATGATAATTTAACAGCATATAACACTACTATTAAGGAGCATCAAGTAGGGTCTTTTCTGATTCAACTTTGCAATTCTGGCAACCAAGCTTATACCGCTACTTATCACTCTGCAATTTTTTAAATGTCTTCACCTACCCCCCACCCTCCTTCGGCACTTACGCTGAAATCAACGGGAGGTCTCCTTCGTGTAATACAAAGTGAAGTCCAAGTTTATGTTCCAGGCACAAAGAACCAAGTTACTGTAACGGGTATCTGGGACACCGGGGCTGAAAAAAGTGTAATTACACAGAAAGTTGTTGATGCGCTTGGGCTTCAACCGACTGGAATTGGAAACAATCAAACAGCCGGAGGAATGGTAAAAGCCCAAAAATATATGGTGACATTCGGTTTGCCTCCGAACATCATTATTGAAGGTGCGGAAGTTTCTGCCCTTCCATTGCCCTCACATTGCGATGTTCTTATTGGAATGGACATAATTGGATTGGGAGATTTTTCAATTACAAATCACAATGGTGATACCTGTATGTCGTTTCGAGTGCCTTCAATGCACGAAATAGATTTTGTAAAAAACCTCAATTTTATCGCAAAAGGCACTCCTTCAACACAAACCCAGAGAAACATAATCAAACTTGGGAGAAATGACGTTTGTCATTGTGGAAGTGGCAAAAAGTTTAAGCATTGCCACGGAAAATAATATGGATTGAACGATAATCCTTCTCCTAACATTTTCCTTTTCTCCAACGTTCAAGACAGTTCGCATTCCTCAATTTTAGTGATGTAGCCTTACATTCGAGGAAAATGCGACCCCTTAAAAAGGGCAAACTCCCCCATTTAAACCGCATTTGTATGCAAAATGTATGCAAATCGAGTAGGAGAAAGTTAACCCGCCACGCAGATTCAAGTTTCAAATGCAACAGACCGTAGGGACTATCTTTTGCCTTGGACGGCTTACATTGTGGACTACCCAAACCAAAAAAGGAGACTGTTGAAGGAGTACGAGGACTACCTTAAAAATGCCGAAACCGCCCAGTAAGACTGAACGGTTTCTTTTCTCCTTTGACATCATGGTCAATGAGATGGGACAAAGGTGTTGCTTAAGAAACCCATTCTCCAAACAATTTGGAATAAATTTATGTCAAAAGACATACAAATGCTGTTAAAGCCTTCATGGATGGTGGTAAATCCAGAGAATACCGCTACAAAGGGTCGGGCTGATAAATACCTCCTTTTCAGGCATTTGAAGCCCTTTTGTATGCAAAATGTATGCACATAAAAAACGACTTACACGGAACTACCCGCGTAAGTCGTTGATTTTCAATGTGGGCCTGGCAGGAATTGAACCCGCGACCGTCTGATTATGAGTCAGCTGCTCTAACCAACTGAGCTACAAGCCCGTGTCCGTTGCCGAACAGCGCAAAGGTAAATTTAATTCCTGTTTTTTGAATTTCGTTTCACACTTTTGCCATTGCTAAATTCCTGTCTAGCGTCAGACAGGCAAATACTCGCCAAAAATATGGGGTTTCAAAAAGTAAACACGCTGGAAAACAAAAATGAAATGCAACATTTCGTCCGCAGTCTGTTGGGCGATGTGCAAGCCTTTGAGTACATGCTCCAAAATGACTGGTTTGAAAGCGATATCACGCGCATCGGGGCCGAACAGGAAATGTGCCTGGTGGACAACAAGACGCTCAAACCAGCCTGTATTAACATGGAGGTGCTCGAACGCATGGGCGACGACAAACCCTGGTGTGTGACCGAACTGGCCAAATTCAACCTCGAAAACAACCTCAGTCCACGCGAGTTCACCGGCACCTGCCTGAGCGATATGGAGGCCGAAAACCTTCATTATCTGTCCATTATACAAAAAGTGCTCGATGATTTCGACGCGAGCATTATCCTTTGTGGCATACTCCCCACCCTGCGCAAGCACGATCTGGAGATGCACAATCTGACGCCCAAAGACCGCTATTTTGCGCTCATGGCCGCCATTCAGAAGCACCTTCTGGGCACCTCATTTGAACTCCGGGTGGAAGGCGTTGACGAGCTTTTGGTCAAGCATGATTCGCCGCTTTTGGAGGCTTGCAACACGAGTTTTCAGGTGCATTTGCAGGTAGCACCATCAGAGTTTGTAAAAATGTACAACATTGCACAGGTGCTGGCAGCGCCCGTGATCGCTGTTTCGGCCAATTCGCCGCTGGTGTTTGGCCGCAGGCTTTGGCATGAGACCCGTATCGCTCTTTTCCAGCAAAGTCTCGACACCCGCACCACCTACGACCACATGCGCGAGCGACTTCCCCGGGTCAACTTCGGTTCCGGCTGGCTAATAGGCGACATCACAGAAATTTACAAGGAAGACATCAGTCGCTTCAGGGTACTGCTCGCCGGCGCCATCGAAGAGGATTCCATGGAAATGATCCGGGAAGGTAAAACGCCCAAACTCCGCGCCCTGCAAATTCACAACTCCACTGTTTACCGATGGAACAGGCCTTGCTACGGGATTTCGCCCAATGGCAAACCTCATCTTCGTATCGAAAACCGCGTGATGCCCGCAGGTCCCACTACAGTTGACGAAGTGGCCAACGCCGCGTTTTGGCTGGGATGCATGATCAGCATGGGACAACATTATCCAGACATCACCAAACAGATTGATTTTGCGGATGCGCGCGATAACTTTTTGAAATCCGCAAAATTTGGAATGGACACGACCTTCTCCTGGTTGAAGGACAAAAAAATTCCTGTCAAAGATCTGATTCTAAAGGAGTTGCTTCCATTGGCTAAAGAGGGTTTGAAAATGCGGAAGGTCAAGTCCGCCGACATTTCCAAATACCTGGACATCATCGAAGCCCGCACCACCGAACACAAAACCGGTGCGCGCTGGGCCTTGCGCACCTTCACCAACCTGATAAAAGAAGTGACCACCGATGAAGCCGTCACGGCTGTAACCGCTGCCACCATCCGAAATCAAAAAGAGAATAAACCTGTGCATACCTGGAAAGAAGCCACCGCCAAAGACCTCGAAAATTATCAACCCTCCCACATCAAAGTCGAGGAATTTATGTCCACCGACTTATTTACCGTTCAAAAAGACGACCTCGTGGCGCTCGTGGCGGAAATCATGGATTGGCGCCGTATCCGTTATATGCCGGTGGAGGACAGCAAGGGTGAATTGATCGGCCTCATCT
>JAUSMG010000406.1 GCA_030645295.1 Saprospiraceae bacterium
GAATCAATCGAAAAATCGTCCCAATCGTCCCAATCGAATCAATCGTCCCAATTCCCATACGCCTTCATCCGGACTTTTTTCCCTCGAACCGTCTCGACTGAATCCTCCCAAAGCAGTTGGATGCCTTGAAGTTTTTCCAGTTCAGGGCGTTTGTGCGGGGTGATGATGACGAGTAAAGGTGCGGCCTGCAACAAGTTCCAGGTAAGGGGAAACAGATCCTTCAGGGGACAAAGGTGCATCGCGAAAGAACTGATAATCATGGAGTATTGTCCCGAAAGCCCTTCCCGGATCACGTCCTTGAAAGAAAGTTGAAGACAAGTCAGCGCTGTTTTTCGCTCAAACAAAGCATGGGTAAATGGATCGCAACCAATGATGTGCTTCGCCCCTAGTCCCTGAAGTGCGCTGGCCACTTCGCCGCCGCCAGCTGCGAAATCGAGTACCGCGTCCGAACAGTCGAGTCGATAAAAATTGCGCTCTACCAGCGCCTGGATCTCAGGCAAATGCGGGTTTTCGTACGCGTCGGCAAATTCGCGGTAATAGCCCTCGGCTCCGTGTTCTTCGTAAAGCGGGCGGATTTTGGGAGTTTGTTTATCAGTCGTCATAGTGGCCTTTGCATTTCAAGACTGTAATTGTATCCGTCTCTACTCTGTAAATCAATCTATGCTCTTGAGTAATCCTACTCATTGGTCGGCCTACTGTGGTTTATAAAAAGACTCAAATTCCTCCACCGTAAAAACAGTGCAGTTTTCACCTGAATCGGCTTCCGCAATGGATTTTTTGAGTTCTTCTGCATACCGCGACTTAGGGCGCACCGAAATAACGACTTCGGCACCCTCGCCATTAGCTTTCAACAGACTTTTGATTTTTTCAAAAAGGCTGTTGTCAAATTCAGAGGCTGGAATGGTGAATATGGCCTGCATAGTTTGATGATTAATTTGGTTGGCTGTTGTCACTTAAATATCCGGATTCATCCAAAGGTACTAAATCAAGGACGAAAAACCAAACCTCAATTTTTCAATTTCTTACTGTAATCCCGCTCAAGGCTATCGATCAGCACCTGATAGGCTGGATCATCGATCGGGTTCTCGTATTTTGTTTTGTTTTTGCCAAAAAGCTTGAGGCGCACGGTGTTATAGCGACTGGGATGCATGCGTAAATCCTGGAGCAGGAGCTGTAAATGGTGTGTGCTGCTGACCAGATTGTTGTAAAGTTCTTCGTCGGTGAGGGTTTTACCTACAAGCCCCTTGCCACGGATGAGGTTCTGCGCAAGGGTATCTACGCGGCTGAGCGTACCGGTGGTGGTAGCCAGAGTACCACGGAGTGCACGGAGCGACAAAGTGACAGAGTCAATCGCGCTGGATGCCTTTTTGGAGGTCTCATCGAGGCCTGCATCTTTGAGTTGCTTGCTTAGCGCGGACAGGTTGGCAATGGCCTCGCTGATATTCTTATCGTTGGCTTTAATGGTACCGCTTATGGACGCAAAATTGCCCGTGATGGTGCGGATACTTTGCTCGTTGAGCGCCAGGATCTGATTGAGCCGGTTGGTCATCACTTCGATGTTCAACAACGAATGGTCCAATGCACTGATAGCACTGGCCATGCCATTAGGATTGGCCTTTGCCAGGGAATCAATATTAATGGAAAGCCCTCTTTTTAGTCGGTCGGTATATTCATCAAAATCAGAAGGATCACCTAAAAGACTCTGTATGAGCGACTTAGACCCTCCAATCAGGTAATCCCCACTTTTTGCACAATCACCGTCACAAGGGTTTCGGATAATGATCTCCACCGCCTTACCCCCCATTAAGCTGAGGCCGATGATACTGGCAATCGCATCCTTAGGAATGTCCACGCCTCCATCAATACTCAGCACGGTAATAATGGTTTTATCGTCAGCTGGATCAATATACATTTTTTTTACCATACCAATCTGAAATCCCTGAATGAACACCGGACTGGAAGGCCGCAGTTGGTCCACATTGTCGTACTTTACATAAAACGTCTTAGCCGTAGTAAGCACGTTCTGGCCTTTAAGAAATTTGAATCCCCAAAAACCAAGCCCGAGGGCTACCAGGGCGAGGAGGGCAATTTTGACTTCGTTTCTGATTTTGAGCATCTTAGAGTGTAGGATAATGGGATAATGGGATCAAAATGGCACGATCGTAGCGGTTTTAAATCCCATGTTCTGGATTTCAGGCAACACCTTTTCTGCTTCGGCTTTTGAAGTGTAAACGCCTGAATAGTAATGGTATTTACCTTCTTTATTCAGTTCTTTTACATTGGCCAACAGGCTTAATTGGCCAACATTCGGGTCTAGTTTGTTCGGCCAGGCAAGCAGAAAAATGGTGTAGGATTTTGGGGCGGATTGGGTGCCGGGACCGGGCTTTACACCCGCAACTGGCTTTCCAATCGTAGTTTTTGGTTTTTCCACAGAAGCCTTGGATGCCGCCGCAGTTACCGGAGTTTTTTGTGCAACGGTTTTGGCCGGCAATGGTTTATTCGCCGTGGTCACCACGGGCTTTTTCGGGGCAGCCACATCCGCAACATTTTGGATGGCCTTACCAGTCTCCATGTGTCTTTTGTAGGCCTCAAAGGAATGGAAAATCGCCAGTGCCATTTGCTCCTGCCCTTCCTCGGAGGCGAGGAATTCATCCTCGGTAGCATTGGTGAGGTATCCGGTTTCGATCAACACAGAGGGCATCGCGGTTTCGCGCAGCACCAGGAAACCCGCTTGTTTCACGCCCCGGTCTTCCCGAAAGGCTACGGCATTGGCAAATTGTTGCACATAACTGGCCAGTATAATGCTTTGCTCCAGGTAGGCACTTTGCCACACACTGGCAAATATTTCAGCTTCGGGGCTATTTGGATCGTAGCCTTCATAGTTTTTCTGATAATCTTCCTCCAGATAAATGGAGGAGTTTTCGCGTTTCGCCACATCCAGGTTGTCTTTGCTGCGATGAAGCCCCAGAACATACGTCTCTGCGCCCTGGATCAATTTTGAGGAAACGGCGTTGCAGTGGACGCTTATAAAAAGATCGGCTTTATTTCGATTGGCGATGGCCGCACGCTCATTGAGTTCAACAAAAAAATCGGCGTCCCGGGTATAAATCACCCTGATCTCCGGATAATTGACTTCGATATAGGCCCCTAAACGCAATACAATGGCCAGACAGTTTTCTTTTTCATGGGCGGAGGCTCCTTTACAGCCAGGGTCTTTGCCCCCATGCCCTGCATCCAGTACTATGGTTTTGATTTTGTAGGGAGGGATCCGGATGCCGGAGCAGACCGAGTTCAGAATGGACGGTGCTCGGTTCACTGCGGATTCCATACTTTTGCAGCCCTCATGGCAAATATCAGTCCCGCTAATTGCAGAACCAGGCATATAAGACCCGGAATTAAGCGGTAAATTGGACTCACCGGAACCCGGATGAACCGCTAAGAGGTTAAAATTTTCAAAAATAAGCCACGCTGCGAGGAGTCCGAGCGTTCGTAGAGCGAAGTTTGACTTCATATATTGATCTGTCTAAAAAAAGACCAGTGCAAAAATTACCCGGCAAATATCGGCATTTCTTCCAAATTGCTTGCTTGCTCTTGTGCGCCCCTGCACTGGCGCAAATATCCGACACCATCCCGGCCCCTGATACCCTGGCCCCTGTCGCCCTCAAAGACTCTGCAACCGTCGACCTTTCCAGGATAAAAATCAGCAATGACGCGCTGGACGAAGTGGTGGAATATGCGGCCGAGGACTCCATGTGGTTTGACGTAAAAAACAAACAAGTGCACCTGTATGGCGGGGCTACCGTAAAGTATACTTCCTTGAATATCAAAGCTGGATACATTCTTTTGGATTATGCCAACAGCGAAATCTCCGCCCAGCAATTGGCAGACAGTACGGGACAATTGGCCGGTCTACCGGATTTCAAAGATGGCGAACAAGCCTTTACCGCTACCCGTTTACGCTACAATTTTAAGACCAAAAAAGGGATTATCTACGAGGCGCGGACACAACAGGAAGATCTGTATGTGCTCGGTGAACGAGCTAAATTTATCAGTGGGATCTCAGTTGACACGACCATAAAAGCCCGAAATACCATTTACAACCAAAACGCGCTACTTACCACCTGCGACGATCCGCACCCGCACTTCGGCATTCGAACGAGGAAACTAAAGGTCATTCAGGACAAAATTGCGGTCACCGGACTTTCAAACCTTGAAGTTGGCGGCATCCCTACCCCGCTCATTATTCCTTTCGGGTTTTTCCCCATCACCAAAACCCGTAAGGCCGGCCTCATCATTCCCAAGGATTTTGACTTTCGTTCGGTGGAAGGCTTTGGTATTGAAGGCCTTGGATGGTATCAGCCCCTTTCGGAACACATGGATGCTACCCTGTTGCTGCGCGCGTTCACCGGCGGCACCTGGGGCCTGACGGCCAATTCGCGCTACAATTATCGCTATCGGAACAATGGTAATTTCAACCTGAATTACAACAACCGGGTGACTGAAAATGCGATGGCGGAAAAGGAATCCGCCAAATCCTTCGGACTTCAATGGACCCATACCCAGGACCCCAAAGCGCACCCTTCCCGTCGGTTCAGCGGCTCCGTGAACATCCAGACCAACCGAGACCAACAGCGCAACCAAAATGACTATGCCAGCGTATTTGAAAACTCGCTAAGTTCAAACCTTTCCTACTCCAAAACTTTTCCCGGCAAACCATACCAATACAGTATCGGTCTCCGGCACTCCCAAAATACCCAAACGCGCCAGATGGACATCACATTGCCCAGCGCGCAGTTCACAATGCAGCGTATTTTCCCTTTTAAACGAAAGATCCAGGTCGGTAAAGAACTCTGGTACGAAAAACTCTCGGTCAATTATTCCACCAAACTCGACAACTCGATTCGTACCGTAGACACCTTACTTTTTGAAAAAGAAACCCTTGAAAGTGCACGTATGGGCATCCAGCACCAGGCAAGTACGGACTATGTTATCAAACTCTTTAAGTATATCAACATTACACCTACCCTGCGTTACGAAGAGAACTGGTATCCCTATACCATAGATAAACACCTGATCGACACCACTATATTGGCATACGACACCATCCGCCAAAATGGAGAGATCGTAGAACTAAAAGTAAACGAAGCAAAATCCAATTACGGCGTGCTGGAAACCACCCGCAACTGGGGCTTCTATTCTTTCCGTAAATACGATGCAAGTATTTCAGCCAGCACCTCACTGTTCCTTACCCACAAGGCCAAGCGAAAAAAAGCCTGGTTTCAGGGTATCCGCCACAAAATGAGCCCAACGGTCAGTACCGGTTTCGGCCCAGACTTCAGTAGACAACAAGACCGGTATTTTAAATCTTATTATACAGACAACCGCCCGGGAAGAGGCGATACGCTCCTGTATGGCATTTATGACGACGGATACTACAACAAGCCCAGCCTCGGGAAACGCGAAATAAGCATTGGTTTCGGCGTCAGCAATGTGCTGGAATTCAAATATTATTCCGCTAAAAGGGATTCAGTTTACAAAAAACGCATCTTTGACGGGCTCAATTTCTCGGGCTCTTATACCCCCACGCGCGACTCCTTGAAATGGAGTACAGTGAGCACAGGCGGTCTTTTCAGGCTTTTCAAAGGAATCTCCAACCTGACCTGGAATGTGACCTTCGACCCGTATATTGCCGATGCTAAAGGCAACAGGATCAACAAATTCGCCATTGATGAAAAAAAGAAACTGGTGCGCACCACCCAGTTTGGCATTGCCCTCAACACAGGGTTTCAGGTAAAACAGCTACGTGACCTGATTTCCCAAAACAAGAAATCTACCCCGGCCACCAGCGGCCCAAGACTTCCGAAAGATGACCTCCTGAGTATATTTGATAATTTCCGGGTGGATCACCGCATCTCCTTCACCCGCCAACTCATCCCCACAGGCTATGGTACGGCACGCGATACCTTCAGCATCGGTACCAACAGCCTCAATTTCTCCGGCAGCGTACCGCTTTCTGCTAAATGGAGCCTTGACGTGGACAATATCAGCTACAATTTTATTTCAAAAAGTCTTGTCTATCCCTCTTTTGGATTTACCCGCGATCTGCATTGCTGGTCACTCAGTTTTCGCTGGCAACCAGATCGGGGCACCTACGAATTCTTCCTCGGGGTGAAACCCGGCACGCTTGATTTCATAAAAGTTCCCTACCGGAAGAACATATTTGATGCCCAACTTTAGGAACGTGTGAATAATAACTTGTTACTTTCATCTGATTCCTTTTCGCCCATACTGCCCATCTTTTTGATTAAAGAGCCCCACTATTCGCACAAAAAGATAGTGGTCTGAACAAAAAATAATCTACCTGAAAGTAACAAGTTATTATTCACACGTTCCTTAACTATTTTCAATCATGTCCCTACGTTTTAAATTCCTGCTCTGGGCGCTCTTGTTTAGCGCTGTTTCGCTTTCCGCACAAGTCAAAAAAGGCTTCAAGTTGCTGGAAGACAGAGCATTCGATGAAGCACTGATCTGCTTTCAAAAAGATGCCAATACAGCCGGCAATAGTATTCCGGCGGGTTATGGCATATTAAAAGCTGCTGCCGGTGTTAAAGAAAGCAGCACCTGGATCGCGGCCCTGAGCGGCTATACCAAAACCCTCAAGGACTTTACAGACGCTGATGAGAAAACCCAAAAGAAGCTCAACAGCGAATTCAAAATCACAAAAAATGCCATTGAGCAGGCCTATAACGCCCTTTTTAGCAAAACTCTGGTGTTTGTAGAGAAGGAGCGTAACGCCAGGACGGTCCGCGATTCATTTATCGACGCCGTGCCGGTCATTCCAACGCAATACAAAGGCCGGTTCAATCAATTGATGATCCGGCAAACAACGGCCCCGGTCACCAACCGGGAAAAGCTGGACCCCGCGCAGAAAAGTCAAAAAAAATCAGTTTATGTAGACCGGAAACCACCCGAAGGCTCAAACCTCGAGTTTGTTTCAGGAATCAATACAGAGGGCTCCGAGTTTGTCCCCGTGCTTTCAGCGGATGGAAAAACGATGTATTTCGTTGGATCCGGACGCGTTGATAATTATATCGGCGAAGATGTTTATTACACGGAACGTCAGGAAGACGGATCCTGGGCGGAACCAAAATTGGATGAGTTTTTCAGCGGCCCAACCAATGAGGCGGTCGTATCCATTTCGGCAGATGGGAACAATCTGGTACTTTTTATTGGCGGCAAACCGCATATTTCCAAGCGAACAGAGCAGGGCTGGTCAGAGCCTTTACCCATCCTGCTCCCAAAATCCTTTGCCTGGATCGGAGTAGCCAGCATCACACGCAATGGCGAGGCGCTCATCTTTGAGGCTAAGGAGGGACCCCGCAGCGATATTGACATCTTCATCGCATTGCGCAACAACATCAGCAACTGGAGCATGCCTTTTGCACTCGGCAATACGGTTAATTCCAGTATGAATGAGCGCACTCCATTCCTGCACAGTGATTTCAAAACCCTCTATTTTAGTTCCGAAGGTCATGGTGGTCAGGGCAGTTTTGATGTTTTTAAAACGACCCGCCTGGACGACACCTGGAAATCCTGGTCAATTCCGGAGAACCTCGGACCCGGGGTGAATACGCCCAAAGACGAGTATGGTTTTTATATCCCTCCTGCTGGTAATGTAGCCTATTTAGCGACCCGAACAGGTGAATTCCAGGATCAGGACATTATGCGCATTCCACTCGATGCTGCTGCCCGGCCCGAAGCGCAAGTGATCATCACCGGAACTTTGACCGACGGGAACGGAAAATCCTTCCGCGGGGAGATCACGGTCGAAGATGCAGAGACCCAAAAGCTCGTCCAGACGGTAGTCACCCGCCCCGATGGTAAATATGCATTTTCAATACCCAAAACCGCCAAAATCAATTATTATGCAAAAGGAGACAGCTTGGTTTCTATCAAAAAAACCTTCGTAGATGCCTCCACTTACAAAAGTGAGGTGGCCGAGGAGAAGGTTGAATTTGTGACCGTTAAAGAAGCCGCGCGGGAAGGCAAGGCACTCGAACTCAAAGACTTACGTTTTGATTTTGCTAAGGCAGACCTGCGCCCTGACGCACAGAGCGAATTGAAACGCATTTACGCGGACATAAAAAGCTTTAATTGGTCCATCGAGATCGGAGGCCATACCGACAATGTGGGAAGCGAACAAAGCAATCTTCAATTATCTACCCGCCGCGCACAAGCGGTGCGCGATTTTCTCGTAGCGCAAGGATATTCTGCAGAAAAAATTTCTTTCAAGGGCTATGGTTCGTCAGTACCGATCAGCGAAAACGACACGGAAGATGGAAGAGCCAAAAACCGAAGGGTAGAAATCAAAGTGAAAATTAAATAACTTTCAAATCCCGCTGAAACACCTGTCCGCCCGATTGTAGCCGGTACTGGTATATCCCAGGAGTAATGTACCAATCTGAGGGTTTAAAGTGAAAGGTATAGCTTCCCCGGTCCTTATATTCATTCAGCAGGGTGCGCAGCACATGGCCGGCTGCATCCAGAATTTGAAGTCGAACCGGGCCATTTTGCATCATTGCGTACTTAATATCTATGGTGCCCGGCGCTGTTGGGTGTGGGTTGTGGCCCAGCAAGACACATTTGCCATTGTCCCCTTGGAGCGGGGTGGCTGCTGGCACGAGGTTGCCAATGATCGGGCTGTTCTGTCCCATCACGAAGTTGACGAGTTCAGGCGAATTGCCCATCCAGTCCTGCAAGATCGTACTGTAAACCGAGCGAAAATCCACACTGAATTGCGGATCGCCATACGGATCGGGACTGCTCAGATCCTGGTATTGACCCGTAAAACCCTTGCCTATTTCACCCCCAAAAAGCATCATCGGGGTGCCCCAGCCGTGGTCCGTGCCTAAGGAAGCATTTTCATAAATGGTGCGGCCAAACTCGCTGAAGGTCATGCCCAGCACCTTATTGGGCAGTTCGGTATTGCCATCAAAACCGAGGTCATCATAAAAGGCCTTCACCCCATCAGCCACGTTTTTCAGGAGGCTAAGATGGTAGTCGTACTGCTCGGCATGGGTATCAAATCCACCGATCTCGACCATGAAAACGCGGGTGCCGAGATTGCCTTTGATCAGTTTGGCCACTATGGCCAATTGTTCCGCGAGGTAATTGTTTGCCGGATAATCGACCTGATTTTTCCCCCTTGAATAGGCCTCTTTAATGGTCTGTGCGTAACGAAAAGCGGCGTTGGCCGTTTGTCGGACATAAGCCAGTTCCAGTTCCCGTGGCGTATTACCCAACAGCGAAGTATCATAGAGTTGTCCGGTCTGCGCGATCTGGTAAAACTCCTGCGGACTGCTCACCGCAAGCGCCATATTGGCTGAATCCGCGCGAAAAACAAGGTCCGTTTGCACCCCAATTTGCAACGCGGGTGGGACCGTGGGAGGTGTTTCCAGGAAGGCAGCATACTCGTTGTCCAGGAATCGACCCATCCAGCCCGTATTCACCACCACATCAGCATCGCTTGCAGAAGCCACGATGTCGTAAGACCGGAAGTGGCTGTAATTCGGTTCCGGGTAGCCCACATTGAAAATGACCTTCATCATTCCATTGTCCCACAAAGGCTGCAAAGCATTGGTAGTCAGCGGCATCCCATACTCATTGCTCATTGCCCAAAGGTTCGAATCCTGCACGGCAATGGTGGGGCGCAGGTTGTAATAATGGGGATTATTGCGTTCAATGATGGTATTGAGACCATCGTTTCCGCCATTAAAACGGATGAGCACCAGAATGCGGTCGTTCGAACCATTGGCAATCGAGGCCAGGAGTGGCGTAGGCTGGAAAGCCCGAAGACCGATATTGCCCATTACCAGACTGCCCGCGCCCAGGATACCGGAAGCGGAAAGAAAATCGCGACGCGACCACAACTGGTGTTCGCGGGCATGGGCTTCTCCGTGTTCGAGGGCAGCGCCGTGGCGGGGTGGTTTATGTGCTTTGCTCATGGATCTTGACGAATGACTATGGCCGTAGGCAAGGGCGTTCAAATCGATTTAGCCGTCGCGCCTGAGGCAAATATACCCCAGACGCGACGGGAGTAATGGCTTACACTTTTCGGTAAGCAGTACCAATGGCCAGCAATAAAAAGGCAATCAACAACATCCAGTAATGATACTGTGACAATTCACCGATGGGGACAAAACGCGCCAAAATGGCCAATACACCAAGGATGATCGCGGTGATCCAGATCCCCTTATTGGGGGCACTGGGCAGGAATTCTCTTCTTTTTGTCATAATATGTGTTGTTTTAAATTTTACGTCAACTGAAATTCCGGCAATTTCACCAGATAGTACAGCATATTCACGATCTGATACGGGGCTTCGTCCCAGTAAAGATTCCAGGAGCCATCCTGATAATAGTTTTCAGGAATGCCCGATTTGAAATTGATTACTGCCGATTGAAAATGCACTGGATCCAGTGTTTGACCCATAAAAAACTCCACCAACGCGGCGGTAATAAGCGCGGGATCATTGCTGTCGTTGGTCAGAGATTGCGCAAGGTCGCGAAGGCTTTCCCGGGATGGCCCCTCGGTGCTGAGCCAATACGCCACTGCAGCACTGTAGTTCCAACGTGCAGTAAGCGTACTCTCATTGATCCAGGCGCGATGACCTTTCCAGCCAGCTACGTTGGGTGGGTTGAACACTTCCTGACCGAGTTGATAGGACCAATAACCAATGGCATTCCAACGGTCATTCGCTACCAGCGCGGCAGGTGTCCCGGCAGCCTTGTAAATATTCAACATGGCCTCAAGCGGGCTTTTGTGGCGCACAAACATGAAGTCTTCCTCAAAAAAATGTTCACTCTTAAAGAGTTGTTTCAGCACAGGCAACAGCTCCCAATTGTTGTCGCGGAATGTTTGCGCAAGTCCTGTAATTATTTGATTATCAATATTTTGATAGACAAAATGCTTATACAGTTTACTGGTGATAAAATGGGAAACCTGTTCTGCACGGGCAGTGAAGATCAGATTGTGCGCCGTAGTAAAGCCAAAATTGCTGGTTTGCCCAAATATGGTTTTAGGTGTGGTATCATGCCGGTTGGCGTCGAAGTATGGTGGATCGCAGAGGTAATCACTGGCACGCCAGCCCGTTAGCGCACGCGACATGGCCACAATATCGGCTTGTGTATAGCCATTGCTTTCGCCCATGGTGAAAAGTTCCATGAGCTCGCGGGCATAGTTCTCGTTCGGCTGACCTGCAATGCTCAGGTTGCCATTCAGGTACACGAGCATGGCGCCTGTTTTGCCCATTTCGCGGGCAAAAATCCGGAAATTACCAAAAGCGTTGTCATGGATCATGGAGTAATAAGTCCATAGGTAGGCGTTGCAGCCGTAGACATCGAGCTCCGTAACGAAGTGATTGTGCCAGAAAAGCGCCATTTTAGCGCGGATGCCCTCGTCAAGCATTTCACCGAGCCAGCGGCGGCGCAATTCATCGCGGTGTATGAAAACCAGATTTGGATCCGGATTGTTGGTGTATTCGTTCATGGTCCAACCACCCCAGTATGGCGGATCGGGAGGACCAAGATCGGCAGCCGAATCCAGCAATTGATCGATCAGTTCTCCAGGCGACATCTGCAAGCCCTGTTGGATTTGTGCCAACGATGCGCCAAACCCCACTCGGCGATACAAGTGGGCTACCCGACGGGCATTCCAAGGTTTCGCTGGGGAAGGCACGTAAGGCGCGAGCGGGTCTTGCACAGGCAGAGGGGCAAGGGCACGTTCTAAAAGTGTAGGCATGACTCGATGTCGAACAATTTTCGAGGCAAGGATAGTAAAGATTTGGGGAATATACCTGATTTCCAAGAAGAAGCGTGTTAAATCAACCCTTCCTAAAAATCAAGTCCAATGTCCAATGTCCAATGTCCAAAGGTCCAAGGTCCAGGGTCTATCCCCCTTTCATCACCCGCGCCATCATCGCCCCAATTTGCGCAGGCGATTCCACCACGTGAATACCGTTCTCGGCGAGGATGCGCATTTTAGCAGCGGCGGTATCGTCAGCACCGCCAACGATGGCACCGGCGTGGCCCATTTTGCGGCCTTTTGGAGCCGTTTGCCCGGCAATAAATCCAACCACAGGCTTTTTATTGCCCTGAGCACGGATCCATCGGGCGGCTTCTGCTTCGAGTCCGCCGCCAATTTCACCGATCATCACAATCCCTTCCGTTTCAGGGTCTTGCATGAAAAGCTCAATGGCTTCGCGGGTAGTAGTGCCGATGATCGGATCGCCACCAATACCGATGGCGGTGGTGATTCCCAAGCCTGCTTTGGCGATTTGATCAGCAGCTTCGTAGGTAAGTGTGCCGGATTTGGAGACCAGACCAATGGGCCCGCGTTTGAACACAAAGCCGGGCATTATGCCCACTTTGGCTTCATCCGGCGTAATGATACCCGGGCAGTTTGGGCCAATAAGCGTCACTCCTTTGTCCGAGATATATGCTTTGGCGCGAACCATATCCTGCACTGGAATTCCTTCCGTGATGGCGACGATAACTTTGATGCCCGACATGGCAGCCTCTATGATAGCATCTGCGGCAAAGCCTGGGGGTACAAAAATAATGCTGGTGTCGGCGCCCGCCTGACGTACAGCATCTTCTACGGTATTGAAAACGGGACGTTCGAGGTGTGTCTGCCCCCCTTTACCCGGGGTTACGCCCCCGACCACATTGGTTCCGTAGGCGATCATCTGTTCTGCATGAAACGTGCCTTCTTTCCCTGTGAAGCCCTGCACGATTATTCTGGAGTGTTTATTGACTAGTATTGACATTATTTAACGATGAACTATGAATGATGAACGATGAACGATGAACGATGAACGATGAACGATGAACAAGGGCTTGTCCCGTTTATAGTTCATCGTTCATAGTTCATCGTTCTATTTGTATAATAAACACGTCCTCGTCGGCGCGTTTCATGTAATAATGTTCACGGGCAAACTTCTCTTTGGTCAGTTCAAAATCTTCGGCTTCTTCCCGCGCTTCCTTAATTTTTTCCTGGTAAAAAGTACGGTCATTCTCCAATTGCTTTTGTGCCCGCAAGAGCTTCCACTGCGTCCACAAACTGTGCCGGTCCAAAAATACCATGATAAACAAAAATACCACCAAAGTGAGGTAGTAGCGATTTTGCAGGGGAGCTGGCAAGCGGTTCCAAAGAGCCTGCCACGGGGTGGATGAGAGCGCCATGAATACTGCGTTTGGTAAAAGTACAGCGGAACGCTGTTCCGCCTGTGCCCTGGAACAGCGTTCCGGTGTACAATTTCGGCTCAAAAGTAGCACTTCCCCCTTTGCTTCTTGCTGCAGAATGGAAGACTTTTAAAAAGTTGTCTATTCTTAGTCTTGCCCAATGGATTCTACCGCGTCGCTTAGACGTTCTGCGATCTCGTCAATAGTACCCAAACCATTGATACTAAAGCCCTTATCTTTAGCGGCGTAATAGCCGAATACGGGCGCCGTCTCGCTTTTGTACACGGCAATTCGCTTCCGAACGGTGGCCTCATCATTGTCGTCCGGGCGGCCGGAGGTCTGACCACGCAAAAGAATACGTTGTACAATCTCCTCATCGCCTACATCCAGGGAGATCAGGCCCGAAACCTCCGTACCCTTGCTGAACAGCAGCGCATCCAATGCCTCTGCCTGCGGAATTGTACGCGGAAATCCATCGAAGATAAAGCCTTTGGCATCCGGATGCTTTTCCACTTTGTTGCGGAGCATCCCGATGGTCACACTGTCAGGCACGAGCTCGCCTTTAGCCATGTATGCCTTGGCTTCCTGGCCTAGTTTCGTATTATGACTCATTTCATAGCGGAACAAATCGCCCGTACTGATATGAATAAGTTCATATTTGTCAATCAAAAATGCTGCCTGGGTTCCTTTGCCGGATCCTGGCGGGCCGAAGAGTACTAGATTGGTCATTGTCAGAAGTGATTCTTGCAAGAGCATCATGTTGCAAAGTCGCAAAGTTAGAAAGGGCTTACTCGTTCAGCGTAAAATTTTTTGTCAATTGTCAAAATCGCGGAGCTGGTACCGCTCCCCATACCGTTGTATCCACGTAAAAAGTTTCCAGACATCCCCGGTGTGGAAGAGTTCTGTGCCCTGATTCATCGTAGCAGCGGTGCCACAGGCGACCCCAATTTGGGCCATTTCACGAAAATCTTTGCCTTCACTGAGTGCCCATACCATACCAGCCACCATGCTGTCGCCTGCTCCCACGGTACTTTGTTTTTTCACCATGGGCGCGGGGATATGTTCAAAGCCATCCTTCGTCACGAGCAAGGCGCCTTGTGGCCCCATCGAAACCACCACCACTTTGCACTTCCCTTGTTGTATGATCTCCAAAGCGGCATCGTCTACCTCGTTGATCTCCAATTTCTCCACACCAGCCAAAGCGCTGAGCTCCGCCAGGTTTGGTTTCAACAAAAATAAACCTTCATCGGCAGCAGCAATAAGCGCGGCTCCAGAGGTATCCAGTATAAATCTTGCTCCGATATTTTTGGCAAAAGCAGCCACCTTTTTATAATAGGTTTCAGGCAATCCGGGTGGCAGACTTCCACTTGCAACGAGG
>JAUSMG010000412.1 GCA_030645295.1 Saprospiraceae bacterium
TATTGGTGAGTGGAAGTAAAAATGAATCTCGCTCTGCCGTACCTTCGCGCCGTCGCCAAGCCTCACCACGCTATAGGCTTGAGCGTTTTTGATTGCCTTACCCATTACAATGCTAAATCTATGCAAGAATTAGGACAAAAAAGCCCCAGCGCCAACCTTCAAGAACTCGGAATAAAAAATTGGAAAACTGCTTACTGGAACCTCTCTCCTGAAGAATTGGTGGAGCATACCATCTCAAAAGGCATGGGCCAACTGGCCGATTCGGGGGCTTTGGTCATTTATACAGGTGAATTTACCGGCCGCTCCCCGGATGACCGTTTCATCGTAAAAGATAGCATTACAGCCAATAAAGTGAACTGGGGTAAAGTGAACCTCCCATTCGAACCTAAAAAATTCGATGCCCTGTGGCGCAAAGTCTGTAGCTATCTGCGCAAAAAAGATGTGTACGTACGCGATGTTGAAGCGAACGCAAGTGCAAACCCGGACTATCGCCTTCGGGCTCGCGTGATAACAGAATACCCCTGGAGCAATCAATTTGCCAGCAATATGTTCCTTCGGCCTGACCAACAGGAACTGGCTATTTTCGAACCACGGTGGACAGTGCTCTGCGTCCCGGGTTTCAAGGCTGATCCGGCAGCGGATGGCACGCGTCAGCACAATTTCGCCATTGTAAACGTCAAAAAACGTAGACTGCTCATTGGTGGCACTGGCTATACAGGTGAAATTAAAAAAGGAATTTTCTCCGTCATCAACTTTGTATTGCCAACACGCACCAAAGATGCGCTCCCCATGCACTGCTCCGCCAATGTTGGCCATGATGGTGATATCGCACTGTTCTTTGGACTTTCCGGGACTGGTAAAACTACCCTCAGTGCCGATCCGAACCGTCCGCTTATTGGCGACGACGAACACGCCTGGGGCACAGGTGAAGTGTTCAACTTTGAAGGAGGTTGCTACGCCAAAACAATCGACTTAACAGCCGAAAAGGAACCGGATATCTTCCGCGCCATACGCCATGGGGCAATTTTGGAAAATATCAAATTCTTCACGGGTACCCGTACGGTAGACTATGCTGACCGCAGTATCACGGAAAACACAAGGGTATCCTACCCCATCCACCACATCGAAAATGCCGTTAGTCCCAGCCGTGCTGCCGGCGACCCAAAAAATATCTTTTTCCTCACCTGCGATGCTTACGGCATACTTCCTCCGATCTCGCAACTTTCTGCGGAACAAGCGATGTATTACTTCATCAGTGGCTACACTGCGCGCGTTGCCGGGACAGAAGTTGGCGTAAAAGAGCCAAAATCAACCTTTTCTGCTTGCTTCGGAGCGCCATTCCTACCCTTGCATCCTGCCAGTTACGCAGATCTTCTGGGCAGAAAACTCCGCAAGAGCAAGGCTAAAGTTTGGCTCATCAATACTGGATGGGTAGGCGGCCCGTATGGAGTAGGCAGCCGGATCAAACTTCCGTACACCCGCGCAATGATCACCGCAACGCTCAACGGAGAGCTGGACGATGTTACTTTTGAGAAACATCCCATTTTTGGCATGGAAATCCCGACTTCCTGCCCTGGTGTTCCCAGCGATCTGTTGAACCCACGCAACACCTGGACGGATAAGGCAGAATACGATGTCAAAGCCAAATCGCTGGCGAAGGAATTTGTCCAGAACTTTGAAAAATATACGGATCAGGCCAGTGCGGAGATCGTTTTGGCTGGACCGAAAGTATAAGTTGATGAAAATTATCCTTGGTATATCTGGTTCCATTGCTGCATACAAAGCCGCTTTTCTCGTCCGTTTGCTGGTAAAGCAGGGCGCTGAAGTGCAGGTTTTAATGACCGATTCTGCCAAGGCATTCATTGCACCGCTCACGCTTTCAACCCTTTCAAAACGTCCGGTTTTCACGGAGGTAGTCTCTGAATCGGGTTGGAACAACCATGTAGAACTCGGGCTTTGGGCAGAAGCTATGGTCATCGCACCCGCTACGGCAAACACACTCGCCAAACTTGCCAATGGTTTGTGTGACAATATTTTAAGTGCGGTTTACCTTTCTGCCCGATGCCCGGTTTTTGTTGCCCCGGCAATGGACCTGGATATGTGGCATCATCCTGCAACCAAAGCCAACATCAAGCGGTTGCAGGAGCATGGCGTGCAAATTATTCCCGTGGGACATGGAGCACTGGCGAGCGGACTAGTCGGCGACGGGCGCATGGCTGAACCGGAGGATATCGTGGCATTTTTGAATGCGCATCTGCCTGAGCAAAAATCAGAAAGTAAAGATTTGACCACCGCTAGCACCACTGAGTTGTCCCATTTGAAAGCACTGGTCACAGCAGGCCCTACCTTCGAACCACTTGACCCGGTACGATTTCTGGGCAATCATTCTACCGGAAAAATGGGCATTGCGCTGGCAGAAGAATTGGCCCGCCAAGGCGCAGACGTAACGCTGGTACTGGGGCCAACCGATTTAAAGCCAACAAATGCTGCGATCAAGGAGATTTCTGTTTTGACCGCACAAGAAATGTTTGATGCATGCAAAGCAATTTTCTCCACATCGGACATCATTATACTGGCTGCTGCGGTGGCAGATTACAGGCCAAAGGAGTTTTCAGAAACAAAAATCAAGAAAAAGGACGGCGATCTTACGCTAGAACTGCTCAAAACAATAGACATCGCGGCAACGCTTGGAAAAACCAAACAGTCTCACCAGACATTCGTCGGATTTGCACTCGAAACCAACGATGAAAAATCCAACGCCCTCCAAAAACTGGAAAAGAAAAACTTCGATTTTATCGTGCTCAATTCAATGCGCGATACGGGTGCAGGCTTTGGTCATGACACCAACAAGATCACCATCCTGCGGCGTGATGGCTCGCACACCGACTTTCCACTGAAAAGCAAAATAGCAGTAGCCCGGGATATTGTAGCAGAAATTCAAAAGACAGCCAACCCGAAGCAGAAATAATGCATCAAGGCCTTGCAAGTCGCAAGCCCCAGCCTCCACAAGCAGAAATATTACTGGTTTATGAATAAGAAAATTGCATTTTTTCTCGCGCTATCGCTTTGTGCTTCAACAATATACGCACAAGGAGAACTCATTGCCAGCGTCCGTGTGAGTACGCCTCAACTGCAGCGCAACGACCGCAAAGTTTTTGACCAATTGGAGGTTTCGCTCAAAGATTTTTTGAACAACACCAAATGGACCAACGACAATTTTGAACAGGAAGAGCGCATTAAGTGCAATTTCATCTTAACCATCTCCAAAGAACTGGACGGGAACGTTTTTGAAGCCGAACTGGCCGTGCAGGCTACCCGTCCAGTGTATGGTAGCGGCTACGACACACCGTTGCTTTCACACCTGGACAAAGACATAATTTTCACTTACGAGCAGAATCAGCCCATCGAGTTTTTGCGGGATAACCCTGAGAATCAAAACCTTTCATCGCTCCTGGCTTTTTATGTGTATATCATTTTGAGTATGGATTATGATTCTTTCTCTCAGTATGGCGGGGAACCACATTTGCTGACTGCCGAGAAAATCGTGACCAACATTCAAAACTCCAGCACCAATTCTGCACCAGGCTGGCGTCCGAGTGACGGAGGCAAAAACCGAAACCGGTACTGGATCATGGAGAATCTGCTTAACCCGAGAGTACGGCCCTTCCGCAATGCGATTTATACCTACCACCGTAAGGGTTTGGATATGTTCTCTACCAATCCTGATCAAGCTAAAGCCGCCATATTACTGGCCCTGGAAGACATTGATAAAGTGGCCGCTGCCTATTTCAACTCGATGATCATCCAAATGTTTTCCTATTCCAAAAAAGACGAGCTGGTAGAAATGTGGAAAATTGCGCCCAAAGCGCAAAAGGATCGTGTCATCCAAATCATGTCAAAAATAGATCCAGCCAATACGCAGCGCTACCGTGAAATCGGGAGTTAAAACCAGACTACTGGACATTTTGACACTGGACCTTAGACACGATTCAGCAAGTGCATGATTTTCAAGATTTTAGAGTGCAATCCCAAGGTCAAAATGTTTAGTAGTCTGAATCTAAAATACTTGGGATAAACAAGCCTATGCCTTTGGATCAGAGAGCCCTTGGAGCAATAAACCTAGCTTATTCTATCGTCAGAAAAGTATGATATAAGTGGTTGTATCACCCTTAGTTAAATATAGCGAGTCTTGATACTGCGCTGAAGCGCATAAATAATCGTGTCATAATCGGATGAGAATTTGGTAAAAGTGTAGTGGTCGAAATACCTGATGCAAAAGTACAAGCCCATTATTGATGTGCAAAGAAAGGGCCTGGTGATACCCGACGCCCATCCTGTACAAAAGACGCCCTGCGGATTGAAGTCCGCAGGGCGTTTTGCATGGTTACGCTAAAGAAGGAATTACTCCCAGACACTGGACATTTTGACACTGGACGTTAGACACGACTCAGCAAGAGTACAGGTCCAATGTCCAATGTCTAATGTCTAAATATCCAATAATCTGTATTACTCCTTATCTTCTACATAGCGCCACTGAATTTCATCTTGCAGGAATTCGTGCGCAGCAATGATGGCAGTGTTTGGCAGACGCTCGTAGAACTTGGAGATCTCGATCTGTTCCTTGTTCTCCTGCACCTCTTCGATGGTATCGGTGTGCACGGCGAACTCTTCGAGTTTGCGCTGGATCTCCCATTTCAAGTCGCTGGAAATCTGGCGGGCGCGTTTGCTGATGATGACAAGACTCTCGTAGATATTGCCGGTTTTGTTCACCAGTTCGAGTACGTCGCGGGGTTGGACATTGGCGTCAAGGCCCTGGGCCTTGGTTTTGATATCGCTCATTCTTTATATAATGATGAATGATGAATGATGAATGATGAATTGGGGTGAGGGTTTCTGATATTTATGGTCATTGATAACCAGAATGCGGCATTTATGCTTCATATTCTATCATTCCTCAGGTATTTTTCAATTTCCTTTTAACAGCTTTCTTGGCTTGTTCTGCGTCTTTACGGGTCTGCTTTATTTCCTTGGAATATTTCCCTGAGGGGTATTTCTCCAAAAAATCATCGCAGCGCGTGGCAGATTCAGCATAACGCTCTTCCTTTTTTTCCACCACAGAGTTCTCTGCCAAAAGGAAACTGGCTTTGGCGATCAGGTAACGCACTCGTTCCACATCAGGGCTTTCAGGGTAGTCCCGAAGTAGATTGTCGAAGGAGATTACTGCCGATTGGTATTGGCGGAGATCATAATACAGCTGACCTTCCGCGAAAGCCTTTTGTTCCAGTTTTCTGCGGAGTTCGTCAATCAGTTGGTTGCACTGCGCTACTTTTTCTGAAGCAGGAAAAAGGTTGACGAAAACCTGAAATTCTTCAATGGCCGACTCTGATGCACTTTGATCCAACCGGAAAGAAGGCGAGAGTTCATAATTGGAATAGGCAGCCATGAAGGCTGCGTCTTCTCGCAGTGGGGAATTGGTAAAGGTATTGGAGAAATTCTTGAAATAGAACGCCGCCAACAGGTACTGTTTGGTTTTGTAATGGCACTGTGCGTATTCGTAATAGGCCTTTTCGGCCCTTGGATCACCGCGTAAAGTATTGATAACCAACTCAAAAAGTGTCAGCGCACGCTGATAATTCTTTTTCTCGTAGTACTTGAAGGCTGTAGTAAGGATCAACTCTCCGTTGCCGCTTGTGCGGGTTCGCTCGAAGGTGCTTTTGCAGGAACTCACCAAAAAAACAAGGGCAAAAAGCAGAGGCCAGCCAGACATTTTTCTCATAGGGGCGCAAAGATAAAGATTGATTGGGAAAAAGGACAAAAAAGGTCAAAAGATTGCCTTATTATCTGATTAATGCAGACGATGCTTTAACGATGAGGGTTGCTCCAGCGCGGCTTTTGGATAAAAATTCATTTTATGGGAACAAGAGAACCGCCAGCTTGTTTCCAAAAATCATTCTGTTACCGCCTACAATCCTCCTCGACCCGATTACCTTTGCAGCTTATTTTTCAAAAATAAACAGTAGATGCCCCGTTTTAATTCGCATAAAAATGTTGCGCAGCTCCTGTAAACACAATCAAGTTTCGCATGGCAAACAGTGAACAAACCGCCGTCAAATACTCACTTGAAGACCATTTTCAGTCTAAAATTGACGCTGATATTCGCATCGAGCCGAAAGACTGGATGCCAGATTCATACCGCAAAACACTCCTGCGTCAAATCAGCCAACACGCGCATTCTGAGATCGTTGGAATGCTTCCCGAGGGCGTATGGATCACCCGCGCACCTTCACTCAAACGCAAACAGATCTTGCTTGCCAAAGTACAGGATGAAGCCGGACACGGTCTTTATCTCTATGCAGCCGCCGAGACCCTTGGCATGGGTCGCGACGATATGTATGACGAACTTCATTCGGGCAAAGCGAAATACTCCTCCATATTCAATTACCCCTCCAGCAGCTGGGCGGATGTGGGTGCCATTGGCTGGCTTGTGGACGGCGCGGCCATTTTAAATCAGATCCCCATATGTCGTTGTTCTTACGGCCCTTATGCTCGCGCCATGGTGCGGGTGTGCAAAGAAGAAAGTTTCCACCAACGGCAGGGTTTTGAGGTCCTGCTCACCCTGGCAAATGGTTCCCCTGAACAGCGTGCTATGGCGCAAGACGCAATCAATCGCTGGTACTGGCCCTCAGTCATGATGTTTGGCCCTTCAGACGGCGAATCCACGCACAGTGAACAAAGTATGCGCTGGAAGATCAAACGATTCAGCAATGACGAACTCCGCCAACGCTTTGTTGATATGGTTGCGGAACAAATAAAAGTGCTTGGCCTCGAACATCCGGATAAAGACCTGAAATGGAATGCCGAACGGGGCCACTACGATTTCGGCACGATCGACTGGGACGAGTTCTGGAACGTCGTAAAAGGCAATGGTCCCTGCAACCGCGAACGCCTTGAAACCCGTCGCAAGGCATGGGAGGAAGGCGCCTGGGTGCGCGAAGCCGCATTGGCATACGCAGAGAAAAAGCGCGTAAGAGAAGAAACTATTCCAAAAATTGCTGCAAAGGCTGCCTAAAAACGGCCAACTGCCACTGCAAACTGCCACCGCCAACTGCCACTGCCAACTGCCACTGCCAACTGCTACTACTAACTGCTACTGCCACCGGCTATCACCACCTCCCCATCAAGGCTCAATTTTTTGAGGGAAACGGGCTTGATCTCGTTTATCATTCCGGCTTCGACGGGAATTTCAATTTTTACGTAATTGTCGGTAAAACCGCTCAACAAGGATGCGTCGCGGTGATGTTCAAAAAGCACCGGCCGAGTGTTTCCAAGATGTTGCTGGTAAAACGTCCGGCGTTTCATTTCTGAAAGCCCACGCAGCGCCTGGTTGCGGCGGCGGCGTTCTTCGACCGGGACGATCCCGGGCATTTCGGCAGCGGGGGTGTTGGCACGCTCGGAGTAGGTGAACACATGCAGGTACGAAACATTGAGGTTTTGGATGAACTCGTAGGTTTCCAAAAAGTCGGCCTCCGTTTCGCCCGGGACGCCCACGATGACATCACAGCCGATACAGGCATGAGGCATGTGTTTTTTGATGGTCGCCACCCGCTCTACGTACAAATCGCGACGGTAGCGGCGGCGCATGTCGCGCAGTTGTTTGTCGTTTCCTGATTGGAGCGGAAGGTGGAAATGCGGCATAAATCGGTGACTTTCAGCGACAAATGCGATAATTTCGTCGGTAAGCAAATTCGGTTCAATGCTGCTGATCCGGAATCGACTGATTTCTTCCACTTTGTCCAGTTCCGTTACCAGATCGGCGAACAGGGCTTCTTTTCTGGGCCGTTCACCTTCGATGACGGCGGTTCCATTTCCAAAATCTCCGAGATTTACGCCGGTGAGCACGATTTCCCGGGTGCCCATTTGTCCGATTTGCCGGGCATTTGCGACGGCACTTTCCAGTGTATCCGAACGGCTCGCACCGCGCGCTTGTGGAATGGTACAAAACGAGCATTTGTAGTCGCAACCGTCCTGAACTTTAAGGAAGGAACGGGTACGGTCGCCGAAAGAAAACGAGGCGGTAAAAGTATTGACGTCGCGCACCTCGCCTGCCCGCACCATGCCTTTGCTGGTGGATTTGCTCAGGTCATCAACATAGTCGAGAATGCGGAATTTTTCTCCTGCACCGAGCACCAGATCCACGCCGGGGATTTCGGCAATTTCCTGGGGTTTGAGTTGGGCGTAGCATCCGGTTACCACGACAAATGCGCCTGGTTGGCGACGCATGGCCTGGCGCACGATTTTGCGGCACTCGCGGTCTGCTTGCTCCGTCACAGAGCAGGTGTTGAGTACGTAAATATCGGCTTCCTCCTCAAATTTGACGGGCAAATAACCGCTCGATTCGAAGAGCCGCGCCAATGCGGAGGTCTCCGAGTAGTTGAGTTTGCAGCCAAGCGTATGGAAAGCGACCGTGCGCGGTGTAGCCATTGTGTGTTCCTTGATGCCCGCCTTTGCCCTCGTCTGCCAATTTCCTGGCCACGAGAAAGCTACGGCGAGTAAAGGGCAAAGGTACGCTATCTACAATCCCCGTTCCAATTTCCCCCTTCGCCCATCGGCATCAAAGAAATACACCCCCGGAGACAAGCGACTTAGATCAAGATCAAAGGATTGACCAGACAAGTCGTTTCGGCGAAGCACCTCTTGCCCGGTAGGGTTGAACAACCGGAATGTACGCACGCCCTCACTACCTTCTGGTAAAGTGAAAGTGACGTTTCCATTACTTGGATTTGGCGACACAAGAATTTGTTTTTCAAGGAGTTGTGGGCCAGGTTCGTCGGTACCAACGGTGATCGGTTGCTCGGTATAAAATGCGATGAGCACCATCATTTCATCCTCCGAAGTAGGCCCGAAATTGACAGGAACAGGGCCATCGTTGATCCATTGGGCCTCATGGATGATCCCATTGCTCCATTTGATGGGCAGCGATGGTTCCCAATAACGAATTGGAATGTGTTGATAATCATACCATGGCGTTGGGCAACCGGGTACTCCCATCGGACAAGAAGCGTCATAGATGAGGTCACCTTTTTGGCCATTGATCAGCCGTTTCCATACTTTGTAACCCCGGCCATATTTGTGCGTATGCCCCATCAATCCCCAGATATAGATGCTGTCGGCGCCGAACTGGAATTCAGGTCTGGTATGGGTAACCAGATCGCCGCTGTTGGGGATGGGGATGTTTGAATTTACCAGCAGTGTGGCGAACATTTCCTGCGGTGCGGTGCCAGGGGCTTGCGTATAAATGTTGATGTAGGCTTCGCACTGGTACGGTTGCGACAAGGAATAGTTGATATAGTGGGAGTTGAGGTCGAGTACAATATTTTTATTCCACTTAAAAGCCGTTTTGCCGGGAAGCCTCAAATCTGTGGCCTCCTGCACTGCAGCCACAAGGTTGATCTGGCTGTGATTGGCAGCGAGGCGCAGGCCCGCAGGGATCGTGGCAGCGCCGCTTCCGGTGAAATTATACAGTAAAAAGTGGTGCGAAAAAGGCGATATTTTAAAGTCAAGACCATTCACTTCCACGTCTGCAGGCAAATTCATTTCCCATTTTTGATAGTATTCCACTTCGCCATCCGGAGCGAGGTAGAAAGGGCCCATTTTGATTTGGAATCCTTCGCCGGGTGCCGGCGCCGGGGGAGGACCGTTGGGGAAAGATTTATCGCCGCCGAGCGTGAAAAAGTTCTCTACCAACGTTTTATCGAACTGAACTCCTGTGTTTTTTGCCCCAAAAAGTATCCACTGACGAATGATCTCTTTTTCCACGCTAGTCAGGTCCGGATTGGGGAAGGAGCCGGGCATTACGCCCCCTTCCTGGGCATTCAGTACCGGCACACTCGGTTCAAAACCAATATTGATTTTTTTGAAAAGGAAACTTTTGTCGGCCCTGCCCGGGTAAACGCGCTTGTAGCCGTTGCTCAGGGCGTTGGCATTGGTGGGGTTGATATTGATTAGGTTTGAGGCTACATTTTGGGCGCGGAGGAGTTCTGTGGCGCCAACGCCTTGAAGATCCAGATTGGCTTCGGGCGAGTCGTGATCATGGCAAGAAATGCACCTGTTCTGGAAGATTCTATAGACTTCCTGGACAGAAGGAAGGGTTTGTGCAGGAAGCTGAGGTGCGCAAGCGCAAAACAATAAGACAGAAAGTAGCAGTTTTTGCATGATGCTTAATTTATCGGATGTTTGACCGTAGGCCTTTAAAATGTGGACAAAGGTGGCTCAGAATCGGTTAACCGAGTAACGGATTCAATGTGAATTTGCGTATTTCAGAGAAATTTAACAGCGGCAGAATTTTAGGTACCCCAATTAATGATCGGCAACCAACGTTTCCCGGAACGATTGATCAGTCCGATCTGAATCCCATGCAGCGCTGTTGCAGTGTTAATTACGCCTATTTGGAATCCTTTTACCCGGCGCGCTTTGTTGATAAATCCTGAAGCCTGAGCACCATTAATTTCCTGGGCCGTATTGATGAATCCTGCCGCCTGAACTCCCTCGATTTCGCTGGCAGTGTTGGAAAAACCTGCCAGTTGAACACATTTGGGCGGATTGCCGCTTGAATTTTGATCCACATTTTTACGAATAATATTGACCAGTCCGGATGCTTGAACGGAAAAATTCGGGCTTTTGCGGGCAATATTGACCAATCCTGCAAGTTGTACCCCATCGAGGGTATCTGCCGTTTTATTGTACAATCCGGCAGCCTGCACGCCGGTACAATTGCCGCGATTGAGGTTAAAGAGCCCGGCAGCCTGAAAGCCACTCACCCGATTTTTTGTGAAATTGCCCAAACCAGCGAGCTCGACTTGCCGAACTCCCGCCGATTGTCCTGCCAACAGATTGACGGACCAGTCATTTTCAACTTTCCCACTCAAGACATGGTTGGTACCCACCATCGGCAACAGAGATAATTGGAAACGACGGTGCAGCGTGTCCGGGATGTTCAGGTCATGCCATTTGTCGCGGGTAGCAGCAAAGAAATAGTCGAGTTCGCTGGCAGCCTTTTGCAGGGATTTTTTGAGTTGTATGCTCAAGGAAGACGTGTCCGGGGCAGGAATAGGAATGGGTGCAAGGTTGATGCGCTGGTATCGGGCGGTCTGTGAAGTTACCCTGAAGGTAGTGTCGCGGTACCCGAGACGAACGATGGATACCTCCGTTTGATTCTTTACTTTTAAGGAATAGTAACCGCTTGAATCCGTCCTGGTAGCCCGCAAGGTTTTGCGATCGTACACGGTAACATTCGCCAGTCGCTCGCCAGTATTTGGGTCTCGAATCACACCGCTCAGCGTGGTTTTAGAAGGCGCTTGTTTTTTGAGTATTAAGTATTTGCCGCTGCTTTTGAAAGCGAAACCTTCTCCAAGGATTTCTCGCAATGTTTCGCGAACGGTCCAGTCTTTAGCATGGAGGGTGATCCGGCGACTATTGTCCAGAATTTTTGCATTGTACGACCATTCAAAATCTGCCAGTTTGGCGATCTCGTCCAAGGCCTGTTTTAGGGGCGTTTCGTGAAGAGTTATCGTTAAGCGTCTGGATAACAGGTCTTCTGCACTTGCCGGGTAGGCAATGAGCATTAAAAACAGGGTAAAGGAGAAGAGGATTTTTTCCACAGCTATATTCTTTCAATGCTCATTGTCATCCACAACCAGCGCCATCCAATGAAAAGCGCCCGTTATTGGACTCTATTTGAAGGGAAAAGGTTTCAGCGATCAGGCTCATGATCCGTTCTATCGATTCATTGTTGAAGCGGGTATGCAGCCGACAAGTGCCCAGGTCCTTGTTTTTCAATTCGATTTGGACGTTGTACGTTTTCTCCAGAATAGGGATCACTTCGGACAATGGCACATCATCGAAGACAAAACGACGGTCGAACCATGCTTTGACATTGCCTGATGGCAGCAGCTGACTGCGGAGGATCTCTCCGCTGGAGCAGTCGATCGTGGCTTGTTCACCGGCATTTAAAAACTCGATTTGACGCCCGATCTGCACCTTTACCCTTCCTTCCTCCACACTGACCACCACTTTGGTTGAATCGCTGCGGTTGTCCACATTGAACCGGGTGCCGACCACCGTTACTTCCACTTTTTGTACTTCAATGACGAATGGTTTTTCCGGGTTTTTAGCCACATCAAAATAGGCTTCCCCGCGCATTTTTATTCGGCGTTGCTTTTTGCTGAACTCTGTAGACAGGCTTGAGTGCTGATTGAGTGCAACCCTTGAACCATCACTCAGGGTGTCGCGAACCGTGTTTTCAATCGTGGCCAATAAGACAGGAGTTTCCGAGCTTGAGCCCTGAAAAAACCAGATCGCAGCGGCCAACAGCATAATGGAGGCTGCTATACCGATCCACCAAGGGTTCATGAATACCTTTTTGGCCTTTCCTTGAGCAGGGATTTGCTGTATTTTTGATTTGGTCCGGGCTAGGGCAGCGTCTACGTCCAAAGGCCGGGAGAGAACGCCTTGGGCGAACGCAGCCTTTTGCCAAAGCCGTTGCATCTGACCAAAATACTGCTGGTTGGCTTCAGATGCTGACAGCCATCGGTCCAGGATCGCGTCCTCGGCCTCCCCGATTTCGCCCGCAAACCGTTTGGCAATGAGTTCATCTATATTTTCAAAAGTGTATTGCATTTTTTCATGAAAAGTCAAAGGTTAGTGAGCCTGGTCAACAACAAGATCAGCGTCAGGTACTCCGCCAGTTCGTGCCTCAGTATGCGCAGCGCCTTGCCCATGTGCGTTTCCACAGTTTTGATGGAAATACCCAGTTGCTCTGCGATCTCCCGGTATTTTAAATCTTCAAAACGGCTCAATCCGAACACTTGTCGGCACTGGGCCGGAAGCGCATTTAGGACCTCCTGGAATTGCGTTTGCAGTTCAGGGTTGTCTTGCGGAGGCTCAAATTCATTTGCCATGTGTCGCAGTTGATGGTTGGAAAATCGTTCGTGGGTGCGTTGTGCCCGGAGGCGGTTAAGCGCCTGATTGTGAACCATTCGGTAGAGGTATGCTTTCAGGCTGTGTTGAAAATCCAGGGTGGTCCGCTGTGTCCAGACCTTTGCAAAAGTCTCTTGCACAAGGTCTTCCGCTTCATCCAGATCGCCATCGGTAAACGTATGCGCATACCGCACGAGCGGTGTGTACCACGCCCGAAACAAATCATCAAATGCCCTTTCGTCGCCTTGACGGAGAGCTTGCGCCTGTTGTTGATCTTCCGTTGTCAAATCGTTTGTTCCTGAATTAGAGACACCAAAGGTCTGCGCTTACCCTGATTTGTTGGCGTAAATATTTTTTTCAACCAGAGTAAGGGTGACTTTGGGGGAAGTGTGTCATAGGGTTAAATCGGTTCAAAACTACAACCAGGGGCCCAACTGTAACTTTTTGAGATTTGCCCTGGTCCGTAGCGTTGATCGCATAATTATCACACTAAAAAAGTATTGCTATGAAAATTTCAGTCTTGAAAAACAGCGCCCTCGTATTCGGCATCCTCTCTATGTTTCTGGTCCTGCAGTCCTGCGACCCATTCGGAATTAAATCCACCGGTGATCTGATCACCCTGGATTTTGATGAAACCGACTTCCACGGACTGGATCTGAATGTTCCGGCGGACGCGGAAGTCCGTGTTGGCGACGAATTTAAGGTGGAGATCACCTGTGAAGAGACCGCCATGCCCTACATTGAAACCCGGGTAGAAAATGGCGTTTTGCGGGTTTATTTTGATCGCAACGTTCGCGACGTGGACCACATGAAAGTCCTGGTGACGGCGCCTTCCTGGGATCACTTCGACGTGAGTGGCAGCGGCGACGTAGAAGTGGTCGATGTTATTGAAGGTCAGTCCATTCACCTCGATGTATCGGGTAGCGGCAGTATCCGGACCATTGAAGCCCATTTTGACGAAGTAGATCTGCAGGTTTCCGGCAGTGGCGAAATACGGATGGCAGGAAGCGCAGAGCATCTCGATTGCGATATTTCGGGGAGTGGCGAGATCCGTTGCTTTGATCTCTTTTCCACATTTGCCCGGGTGGATGTCTCCGGCAGCGGTGATGTGCAGGTTCGGGTAAGCGAAAAATTAGACGCCAGGATCAGTGGCTCCGGTAATATCGTTTACAAAGGCAGTCCACAGGTGAATGCAAGCGTGTCGGGCTCTGGTTCGGTAAAGCCGTTTTAAATTACTCATTTTAATTCCCCAACCTTTTTCCACCCTTAATTTCATGCAACACAAAATATACCTGCTTGCGCTTGCAGCAAGCCTGCTCTTTCTTTGCCCTTTCAAAACCTTCAGTCAAACCCAAAACCTGAAAGGTCAGGTCATTGACAAATCGGTTCGCTTCGAACTGATCGGCGCTACCGTACGGGTAGCGCCCTCCGATAATCCTGAGGCCGTTCCGGTGGGCGCCATTACGGATGAATCTGGGCGTTTTCGATTGGCCAATCTGCCTCTCGGAAAATATACCGTGCTCGTGACCTACTTAGGCTATCGAAACGCAGTGCTGACCAATGTTACCCTGGATTCCGGAAAAGAAACGGATCTGCTCATCGAGCTGGAAGAAGCGGTGCTGGAACAGCAGGAAGTGGTCATAACGGCTACCATCGACAAGGAAAAACCGCTCAATGACTTGTCGCTGTTGTCTACCCGCACCTTTTCCGTCGAGGAAACCCGGCGCTTTGCAGCGGCGGTGAACGATCCGGCGCGCATGGCTACCTCCTATGCCGGGGTGGTGGCCGCAGATGATGGAAATAACCATATTGTCATTCGGGGCAATGCCCCCAACGGCCTGCTCTGGCGCATGGAAGGGGTGGATATTCCGAATCCAAACCACTTTTCCAATGTGGGCACCTCGGGCGGAGGTATTTCCATTCTGAGTTCACAATTGCTGACCAATTCTGACTTCTCTACCGGGGCATTTGCGGCGGAATACGGCAACGCTTTATCGGGTGTTTTTGACCTCAAACTCCGCAAAGGCAACAGTGATCGGCGAGAGTTTACGATCCAGGCGGGGGTGCTGGGCCTGGATGTGGCGGCGGAGGGATCCTTTCAAGCAGAAAGGTCTGGACCCGCCTCCGCCTCTGCTCGACAAGGCTCGGCAGATAAAAAGGCTACGGCGGGTATAGGCTCTTATCTTGTGAACTACCGTTACTCCACGCTTTCACTGATAGGCAAACTGGGAGTGCCACTTGGCGATGCCGTTACCAACTTTCAGGACCTTTCGTTCAACCTTTGGAGATCATCAGGCAAAGCCGGGACATTCTCCCTGTTTGGTTTGGGCGGATTGAGCAAACAAACACTTGAAGGAAGCCCGGACACGGCCATTTGGAGCGAGAACCTGGACAAAAGATACCCGTATGTTTTTCTGGCCAATACAGGCGTAATCGGCATGACGCACAGCAAGATATGGGGCTCCAGGACCTTTTTGAAAACAGCGCTGGTGTTTTCCGGCACTGAAAATGGACTGGACGCGAAGGAATATCTGTTGCCGGATTATAAACTGCGTCAGAATTTTGAAACGAGTTCCCGACAAACCAAAGGCACCCTATCCACCGTATTGAGCCATAAATTCAATGCCCGGCACTTTATACGGACTGGAGCCTATTTCAATGTTCTGGGCTTCAGGTTGCGGCAATACCGTTATGATCAGGAAAGTGAACGGCTGGAGGAACAATTAAAGCAAACCGGAACCAGCGAAACCGTTCAGGCTTTTGCGCAATGGCAATACCGGCCTACGGATCGCGTCAGGTTCAATCTTGGAGTTCATTCCCTGACCATGTTGCTCAACAACAAAGTTTCGATCGAGCCACGCGCCGCGCTCAAGTATGCGCCCGATGCAAAGCAGTCGTTCAGCCTTGGCTACGGACTACACTCGCAAGTGATGCCCTTGGGCATATATTTTGTAAAAAACGAGGAACATCAGCGACTCAATCCTGATCTGGATTTGAGCAAAGCCCATCACCTGGTGCTGGCTTATGATTATTTCCCGCGCAAAAAACTACATTTCAAAAGCGAACTCTATTATCAGCACCTGTTCAACGTACCCGTGGATAAAGCCGCACCCAATTCTTTTTCCATGCTCAATGAGCGTGACGGGATCGTTTTTCGCAGTCTTGGCAATACAGGGTTGGGCCGCAATTACGGTTTGGAATTGACGGGGGAGCAGTTTCTTACCCGCGGCTTGTATTGGATGGCCACGCTTTCGCTCTATCGTTCGGAATATCGCGGTTCGGATCTGGTGTGGCGCAATACCCGTTTCGACAGTCGTTATGCAGGAAGCATTACTGCGGGCAAGGAATGGGGCTGGAATCGTCGCGGGAAAAACCGCTCATTTGGCCTGAACCTGAAACTCATCAGTACTGGCGGCCAACTGGATACGCCCATTGATATAGAAGCATCCAAAGCTAAGAATGAGACAGTATATGTTGAAGATCAGGCATTTGCGGACAGATTGCCTGCCTATTTCCGGCTGGATACCGGCGTGCGGCTGAAGCGGAATTACCGCCGACTGACCACGACTTTGACGCTTGACCTTCAGAATGCGACCAACCGGCAGAACATTGGCGGGAAGTTTTTCAACACCGACACGCAGCAAATTGAAATCTGGCATCAGGCGCCTTTGATTCCGGTTTTGGCGTATCGGCTGGAGTTTTAATCGAGATGGTTGATGAAGGTTTATTGGGTTGATGAAGGTTTATATGAACCCAATAAACCCTCATTTATCACATTAATTCTTCACATCCAGCGCGTCGCGTAGCCCATTGCCGACCAAATTGAATGCCAATACCGTGAATGCAATGGCCAATGCCGGGGCCAGCGCGAGCAGGGGTTTTCCGCCCAGCGCATAACCATAATTTTCGTTGAGCATGGTGCCCCAGGAAGGCGCGGGTGGTTGTACGCCGAAGCCCAGGTAACTCAAACCTGATTCTACCAAAATAGCGGTGGCAAAATTGCCCGCGGCAACCACCATAACCGGTCCCAGAAGGTTGGGCAAAATGTGTCTTAATAAAATTCGACCGGGGCCTAAACCCATACTTTGGGCGGCCTCCACAAAGGCCACTTGCTTGATTGTCAGTACTTGACCGCGAACCACCCGGGCCACATCCACCCACATTGTGAGGCCCACAGCCAGAAAAATAATGCCAATGCCGCGCCCTAGCGCCAAAACCACAGCGAAGACCAACAACAGGGTAGGGATGGACCAAACGGTGTTGACCACCAGCATCACAAAATCATCTACCCGGCCGCCAAAGTAGCCGCCTGCAGCGCCAATGGCGACCCCGATGCTCAACGAAATGAACACTGCGATCAATCCCACCAGCAAGGATACCCGGAATCCCAAAATCAATCGACTCAAAATGCAGCGGCCGTATTTATCGGTGCCAAGTGGGAAATAGCGGGTCTGGATTTCCTGATTTTTCAGCAGAAGCAGGGGGACGGCGCTCCATCGCCCATTTTTCCCAAAGTATTGAAAATGAATGGAATCGCCCATGGTTTTTAAACTTGAAGGTTCAACCGGAATGATCTTGTAATTTAATGCCCGGCCATTGAACAGAACAGAATACCAGGACGCCTGGCTGGTCCAATTTTCCGTAGTTACCCACAAGGTGGAAACACTAAATCCCGGTGCTTGTAACGCAACTTCAGGAATTTGCGCATTGGCATTGGGCGAATTATCCGGCGCAAGGACATAGCCAAATAGCGCCACAAACACTGCGATTGCCACAAACCACAGCCCGACCACCGCCGGTCGGTTGCGCCGAAAGCGCCGCCAGGTTTTTTGATATTCGGAGTGAGATTCCATGGGGGAAAGATAGGGCCCTTATGTACTACCTTTATTCGCGCACCACCTTTTTCACTACCCGGCCTCTTTCAGTCTCCACACACACAAAATATACCCCGCTTTGTCGGGGCAATTGAATCGGTTCACTGGAATAGGGCTTATTCAACACGGATCGCCCTCCCGAATCCCATACCTGTACCCGCCGGATCTGGGTATTTCCAAATGCCCGGATATTTACGCGTCCATCCGCGCAAAGTGAGGGGAATACTTTTACAAGACCTTCATTTTCAATACTTTTTGTCGAAACAGGGGTGACAAAAACAGAGTCTAAAATAGCTTCTGCGATCAGGGTAGGGGAGTGGTCGGCAGCATCAAACATTATCCGAAAGGAGTCGATCTCCGGCGATGAAAAAGCGAACATCGGGGCCATCCACTTGGGTGGAAGACTCTGATACCAGACTTTGGCACTAATACTGAGCCGACCGGCGTATCCGCCATTCGGCAGGCGGAAATGCAACACATCGGCGCCGGTGCCTTCTGTACCATCGGGGGCGCGGTTGAAATCCGGATCCTGACTGATGTTCACAATTTTGGTGGTATCGTACACCACATTGTTGGTTTTGAAACCTTGTGGCGTGAGGCGATTGTCCTTGATTGCGACAGATGCGCGTTCGAGCACGTTGGTGAAATTGCCCAGGACATCTACAGGCACCATTTCATAGATCTGCACCTGATTGGGGGAATTGATGGTATTATAGTGCGGCTCAAAGTTTGGATCTTCATCCGGTAGGCTGTAATCTGCGGCAGGTTTACCGGAATGAAAAATAACTTGTCCCGTCTCGTTTTTTACTTCAAATTCGACCCAGGCCCGGCGCGAGGGGTAACCGGAAGGGAACTTATGCCCGGCTTTATTGAGCAAACGGAGGCTGAAATCCATAGAATCACCGTTTACATCATTTGCCAGAAGTTGGAGGTCGAGGGTTTTGTGCTGAAGCATCCGCAGCGTGGCTGCAATAGTGCTGTCGAAGTGCTCGGCTTCGGCGTCGATCTCCAGTTTTTCCCGGTTGTTTTTCAACAGTTTAAGCATGGTAACATTCGCGCCAGCCAGTTCGTGAAGTCCGTAAGGAGATTTTGGGGTAAGAAATAGATAATTGGCAGAGATAATGATCTCGTCTTGGATTTGTGGCGTATGGCATGCCTGACAAGTTACATTGTCGTTTTTTTCCTCATATCGGCTGTTGAGCCATTCGTGGTAGGTGGCCTGCTCTACAAAGATGTTTCCGGTGAAGTTTCCCTGAAGGTCCACGGTGTTGGTGAGGAGCGTGTGGCATCCTGCGCAAAGTCCGGCATCGGCGATATGGCCCCCATAAATAGGCGTAATGCCTACAAAATTGTGCATTGGCGGGGCGAAGGCTACCTCATAGGGACCGTAAGCGACCCGGATATAGTTGGTATCAAAATTGAGTTGTCCGGAGTGCAGATCGCCCAAAAATTCCGGAGCCTGTGCGTGGCAAGCCTGACAAGTAACGCCGTCCAGGCCGAGCGTGTCGGTGTATAGGTCGGAAAGCAGGTAAAAGTCCTTTTTATCGTGAAGTTTGGCCTGATAATGCCCGGCAGGGGCATGGCAGGAAGTGCATTTGTCCTGCAATTCCTTGCTGTGGCTGGGATTAACGATGATCTCATGGCTCACTTTAGCCCGCCAGAAAGGGTCTTTGGCGCTGTTTGCCATCATAGTACTCCGCCAATCATCGTAAATGTTCACGTCTTCGCCGGAGGTAGTTACCAGAGCGTGCATGAGCGGGTCGTGACCATGGCATCCCCCGCATGTTTTGGCCGTGGGGAAGAGAATGTTGGAATCGATGGGGAGCTGTAAATTTGAGAATTGGGCCATGGGCGATTTGGCGCTGGAGATTTGTTGATTCCCCGAGAAAAGTTGACGGAAATAGGCCATTTCTGCCTCGCTGTGAAACTTATTCGCTTGATTTTCAAAGGGGAAAAAAGCGAGGGTCACCACTATGGATGGCACAACGATAGCGAGCAGGGTGGATTTTTTCATGGCATGGAAACTTCAAATTCGGCGGTGAAAGTCGGAAGTTTCCCCGGATCAGCAGAGGGATAAGTTTGCCATTGCGCGACAAGGAACGTCCCCCAAAATCAAGCCATACCAAAAAGACAATCAATCTACGCTTAAAAAACAAAAAAGCCACTCCGGAAAGGAGCGGCTTTATCCAAGCTAAATCATCTTATATGTTCTAGAAGATCAGGCAGTTACAACAGAGTTGTAGTTGCCAAACGGTGTAAGTAAGTAGGCTTCAGCAGCCCAGTCGTTTTCCCATTTTTCGCCATTGATCAGGAAGCGGTATTCGTATGAACGTCCTTTTTCAAGTTCAACGGCAGTCTTGAAAGAGCCGTCTTTTTGTTTGGCAAGCACAGTGCCGTTCTGCCAATTGTTGAAATCACCAAAAACAGCTACTGTTTCGGCATTTTCAACGGCTTCTTTAGGCAGCACAAACGTTACTTTGGATGTTTTTACCGCTGGTGCAGACGCGTTAACAGGCGCCGCTTTGTCAGCAGCTGCAGTCACCTTAACTGACGCAGCTTTGGCCATTGGCTCAGCAACTATAACTGGTTTTTTGGATGCGGATGGAGCAGTTGTTTTTTCGGTCTTTACCGCTTTAGCGGCTACAAGGGTTGCAGCGGCGTTCAAAGTCTTTACAGTTTTGGCGGGTTTCTCGGCCACAGTTGTTTGGGCGGATAGTTTTTTCGTTGCCATAAATTTTGAATGCTAATTTAAGGAAAATTGAAAGTGCGGGGATTCGCGTAGTGATTTTCAAGCGCAAAGATGCGACGTTTTGTTGAAATTGGTAATAATTGCAGATTATTATTCTGTAAATGGGGTGTTAAAATCTAATTATCCAAATTAAAGTTTTAAAAGCGAGCAAATTTGAATTTTGGTAAAATTGCAAAACAGTTTGCCAAATTGGAGCGCACATTGAAAACACCCTCGTCCAGCGAAAAGCACTTGTCTATCTTTGCCGCCGAATCCCTTCTTCAAATTCTCTATTCCACCCATCCACAAATCAACAGTTATAAATGTCTAAAATTCTCTCTGGCAAAAAAGGAATCATCTCTGGTGCGCTCAACAGCGAAAGTATCGCCTGGAAAGTAGCCGAACGCTGCGTAGCAGAAGGGGCACAGATCGTGCTTACCAATGCACCCGTGGCCATGCGAATGGGTGAAATCAATGCTCTCGCAGAAAAATGCAATGCACCTGTCATCGGGGCCGACGCGACTTCAATGGAGGATCTGGAAAATCTCTTCACCAAATCGATGGATCACTTTGGTGGCAAGCTGGACTTTGTGCTGCACTCCATTGGAATGTCCGTCAACGTCCGCAAAGGCAAGCCTTACACGGATATTAACCACGAATGGATGCAAAAAACCTTCGATATCAGCGCCATATCGTTCCATAAAATGATGCAGACGATCTGGAAACTGGACGCGATCAATGATTGGGGCAGTGTCCTGGCGCTCAGTTATATCGCTGCTCAGCGCGTTTTTCCGGACTACTCAGAAATGGCCGAATCTAAGGCTCTGCTCGAATCCTTTGCCCGCTCTTTTGGCTATCACCTCGGCACTGCCAAACATGTGCGGGTGAACACCCTCAGCCAGTCGCCTACCATGACCACTGCTGGCCAGGGGGTAAAAGGGTTCCACGATTTTTTTAATTATGCGGATAAGATGTCGCCTCTGGGCAATGCCCCGGCAGAAGATTGTGCCAACTATTGCGTCGCGCTGTTCAGCGACTACACCCGTTACGTAACGATGCAAAATCTCTATCACGACGGAGGTTTCTCCACCATGGGCATGAACCCTGCATTAATTCAATAACAAGGGGCAACGTTTCAGCGCCGCAGTCGTTTTGGGGGTTATGCAAAGCAATTCAGGTTTCCTAGATTTCGTTTCCCGGTGTGCAGGATCACCTGCCACACCAGGTATACGCATCGGTATCATTGGTTACATTTTCCTGTCGATCTGTTTTCCTGTTGCCCTATCTGCCCAACAGCCAGCCAGCGCTACCACCCGTCCTGTGCCGCAATCCGAGGAACCGCTGCTCATCACTTTTGCACTATCGCCGGAGCGCAGTTCCCCCGCAGCAGACACCATGCCCGACCGGGATTTCAGGATGTATGATCCCGCCCGCCGGCATGACATTGACTGGGGGACGATTGGTAACCTGGGTTCGGCAGCTCGACCATTACTGTTTGAAAATCAGGCGCTTAGGGGATTTAGTGTGGGGGTTAAATCCTTCGATCTATACCTGCTTCGGCCTGAGCAGCTGGGTTTTTACCGAAACGCCCGCACCTTCAGCGAGGCCTCTTTTTCGCAGGGAAGGAATCAGTTTGAAACCAACCTCAATGCGCGTTTTGCCCGTACCTTCTCAGGCGGTGCAAGTTTTTCGCTGGAATACCGTACGATCAATAACCTGGGCCAGTACCGCTATCAGCGGGATAAGCACAATGCACTTAATCTGGGGATCTGGTTGCCGCTGGGCAAACGGTACGATGGCTTCCTGATCTTTACGCGGAATGTCATTCGCCAGCAGGAGAATGGCGGAATCGTTTCAGATACCGTTTTTGGGGATGGGGAATTTACAGGCCCCATCGCGGCAGAAATCCGGCTGCCCAGGGAGGCTTCCTATACCCGGCTGGACGACCAATCGTTTCAGCTTACCCAGCATTTGCGTCTAATTGGCAAAGGCACTACGGGCAAACGAGCCCTCCGCGCTACCCACACCATTGCGTGGAATCAGCAGAAATACAAATTTTCTGACCAGGGAACCGGGGTAGAAGGGCTGGGGGATGATGCTGCATTTTTTGAGCCAGTTTTTTTGGTGGATCTGCGGGGCATCCGGCATTTTGTACAGGTAGACAGGATCGATAACGCATTCACCCTCAATACATTCAAAACCAAAGACAAAGGCCGGCCCTCCGATCTGCTGGCCGTAGGGCTGACGCATTCGTACCTTAAGGTTAATCAGGAGCCTCGGAAATTCAAGGTCTCCAACCTGTTTCTAACGGGGAATCTTGCGCTCACCCCTTCTGAAAAATTTGCGTTCACAGCGCAGGGTGCACTGGGGGTTTTGGACAATATTGGTGAATATCAGTTGCAAGGTGATCTCACGTTGGGCCTCGGAAAAGCCGGACAATTTCGGGCCAGTCTGCTCAGCCAAATCCGCCCACCGGCATTGCTGTTTGACCAGCTGTTTGTCAGCAAGCGCCAAATCTGGGACAACGATTTTGCCAAACCGCTGGAGAATACACTTTCCGCTATCTACGCCTTGCCATTTATCGGGCTTGAAGCCACAGCCCGTGCACATGTGGTGAACAACTATCTGTATTTCGACCAAAATGGTGTGGCAGCACAAACGACCACCCCGCTTCAGGTGACCCAGCTTTTGGTGCGTGAAAACCTGAGATGGGGGAAAGTCCACTTTGACAATACTGTAGCGCTTCAACAACCCAACCGTGAGGATGTGCTGCGTTTGCCCAAATGGTTCACAAAAACCAGCGTGTATTTTTCAGGAAAGGTGTTCAAAAAGCGGATGTTGCTGAATGCCGGCGTTGACTTTCGGATCAACAGCGATTTCCGTCCCGATGGTTATCATCCGCTTTCCTGGCAATTCCATTTGCAGGATTCTTTGACACAGCAGCCGTACCCCTGGATCGACCTTTTTGCCTCCTTCAAAGTGCAGGCTTTCCGGGGCTTTATCCGATATGAAAACTGCGCAACCTTGTGGGACAAAACGCAGGTTTTTTATCAAACGGCCCGCCACCCGCAGCCTTTTGGCGCTTTGCGTTTTGGCATCGCGTGGCGTTTTATGGATGGCAATCAGCGCGACGAGAAAGAAACCCCGAACACGCCCACAGGCATTGGTTCCAATCCTGCTTCAAGACCGATTGGCCAGAGGGGCTGAGCCTTATCCCCCACATTTTAATGCAAGAACGCCAATCGCGAGCCGAGAGATAGCCTCCCCTCATTTCGCAATCTTAAAGCATTTTCCGGCTTTTACCGCCTCACCACGCGCTTCCACTGACCAAAAGTACATCCCAGGGGGCAGGGAAGCCGTCTCCAATTCATTGATGCCGATGGTCAAGTTCTTCACGGCGACCTGTTCGCCCATCTGGTTGAAGAGCCGGAACGTGCCGCCCTGCAACTGTGGGCTGCTAGGCGACACAGACAAGTACGTACTGAAAGGGTTGGGCGATACCTGCAAATGCTCTTCTTCGACCACCTCTCCCGTGCTGGACACGCCGAGATAGAGGGTGCGGCAATAGGTATCGCTCCCATATTGGTTGCTCACCGTGAGGCACACATGATAGATGCCTGCGCTGTCGTAATTGTGCATGGGGCTTTGTTCGGAGCTCGAGCTGCCATCGCCGAAAGACCAAAGCCAAGTGGCAGGCTCGTGGTGCGATAGGTCGTAGAAGTAGCGGGCTAACTGATTGAGCGTGTCATCTACTCGGAAGTTGGCCACGGGGATGTTGTTCAGCCCCAGCGTGTCACAGGGCGAGCCATCGAGCGGGCCGAGGCGATAGTTGGGCATATAGGGGATGGCCGAGCCGATGACAACCCCGAAATAAGGCTTGTTATGGACGAATTTACAGTCTCTGCCGCGCACATTCGGGTACTGTACGGTACAATACGACACACCCTCATGCACTACATAGATGCGTCCGTCGGGGGCGAGCTCTGCACCATAGAAGCGTTCATCCGTAAGGTTGAATGGGAAGGACCAATCGCTGGTATTGATGGTGTCCACTTTTTCAGAAAGAATAGGCGCTGATAAGTCATACTGGAGTAGATAAGGTATCCTGCCTGCATTTGTCCAGGGCTGAATGCTAGGGTCAAACGTAGTGGTTTTGTAGAACAAGCTATCGTTGGGCGAAAAAACAGCACCAGAGCCAACCCCGTTTCTATGCCAAGTTGGATAGGTGGGCAATGGCGAGGGATACTCTACTCTTCGCTCGGCAGAAAGCAAACCCGTGCAACGGTCAAACTCAAAAATGCTGAAACCTAGAATATCATTTATGTCCGCATAGTACCTCCCATGTGGCGAAAAGCAGTTGCCTGCGCTTTGATTGCTCGAGTTGCCCCCATCAAAAGGTATCGGATTGGGCTTTGTTCCGATTGATTGTGTTGCAGGTGCTGAAAACCCTGCGGGTGTAAGCAATATACGGTAATGTAGGTTTTCATCAGCATTGGAGACTAAAATCCACCAGTCTCGCCCATTGGCATGGCGGCAAGCGGCGGGGGACATCAAAGTGCCTGTCAGCAAAATTTTGTTTTTTTCAATCACTTTGCCTACCCCATTGTTTTCGGTTAAATCTATGGTTGTGACCATCAGGTTTTGGCCTACGAACATATATGGCCATTCTTGCGCTGGATGGGGGCCAAAATCCATACTAATAAAATAGACAATATCAGAGTTGTTTGGCTTTTCTAGAAAGAAGCCGGATTGGCCTGCTGGATAACTCTCGAATTGTGATGGCCACTCCGATACAGTAGGATTTAATCCTTCCCCGTTTTCTACAAATGCCCCGTTTTTATCTAGCATCTTGAAGCCATTTGAAAAGAATAATATGTCTCCGTTTTTATCACAATAAGCAGCTGTGTATGCTGCGGTGCTACAAGTGTCTAGCCTTATCGTGATTGTTGAAGTATCACGGTTAAAATTATAGAAAAAGCGATATTCACTGTAGTTTGTTCCAGCACCCAAGGGCCACATATAGTCATGCTTTTGCGATAGGGCAGGTTGAACCCAGATGGAAAGAAGAAGAACAAGAGAATGTATGTAGTTGGGCATGGGCAAAAGCTGCCCAAATGAGGTGTTGTGATGAAATTTCAAGATTTTCATATTGTACTGACAAACATACCACTCCTTTTGTAGACATCCGAATTTTTGATTTGCTATTTTTGGTCAAATCAACTATTCGAGATATAATTTGGAATGCGAGGCGGTTGCCCCCATCACAATTATGTTCGGCGATAGCAGCCCATATCAAGCAAAAAGGACAGTGCTGTCCTTTTGCAATTTGAATATCCTGGCAAATTCCTAAAATCACGTTCCTTTGTCCCTAAAAATCGAACTTTTCCATGAAAAAAACGACCTTCCTGCTGCTTAAAGCAATTGCATTCCTTGCATTTTTTAGTGCTTCTGAACAGATTTTTGCCCAACCCGGTGAGGATTACAAAGTTGCGTCTATTGGTTTTTACAATTTGGAAAACCTGTTTGATACCCTTGATTCGCCCACCACAAATGATGCAGATTTTCTGCCACAAGGCCGGCTTTACTGGAATACTCAAAAGTATACCTCGAAACAGGCCAATATGTCCAGGGTAATCAGCCAACTGGCAACGGAACTTACCCCCGATGGCCTGGCACTGCTTGGCGTTGCTGAGATCGAGAACCGCAAAGTACTGGAAGACCTGGTTGCGCAACCAGACCTGAAAGCGCGCAATTATCAGATCGTACACTATGACTCTCCCGATGAAAGAGGGATCGACTGCGGCCTGCTTTATCAACCAAAATATTTTCAGGTGCTGGGAAGTCGCGCCGTACCGGTAGCGCTCAAGGATCTCAAAACGGGGCTGGTGGACTTTACCCGGGACATTCTGTATGTAGCAGGTATATTTGATGGTGAACCACTCCATGTTATGGTCGGTCACTGGCCTTCCCGCCGGGGCGGAGAGGCTGGCTCAGGATGGATGCGAGCCGCCGCTGCAGGTGTATGTAAGCATCTGACAGACAGCATTCAGGCTGTTAACCCGGACGCTAAAATTGTCCTCATGGGCGATTTGAACGACGATCCCGACAGCAGAAGTTTGGCTCAGGTACTCAAAGCACGCCGCAGTACGCTTAAAATGAAGCCAGGCGATTTATACAACCCCATGTACGATCTCTATAAAAGCGGGAATGGAACTTTGGCCTATAAAGATTCCTGGAATTTGTTCGACCAGATGATCGTATCCAAAGGCCTGGTCAATAAGTCTACCGGCGGCTGGCAATTGTATAAAGCCCATGTGTTTCGGCGGCCCTGGCTCCTGCAAACCGAAGGGGCATTCAGAGGCTACCCGTTCCGAACGTATGTGGGCGATATTTTTATAAACGGATACAGCGATCACTTACCGGTGTATTTGCATTTTTTGAAAAAGAAATAGTTTTAAGTGGCAAGTATCAAGTGGCAAGTATCAAGTGACAAGTATCAAGTGGCAAGTATCAAGTGATGCGCAACTTGTCACTTGATACTTGAAAACTTGAAACTAAATAAGTATGGATTTCTTCTTCGCCACCCTTTTCTCGCTGTTTTCCATCGTGGACCCGCCAGGGGCAATCCCTGTTTATGTGGCGCTCACCAGCGACCGTCCACTTCCGGAACGGAACAAGATCGCCTTGCAAACGAGCTTCTATTTTCTAATCATCCTCTTTTGTTTTTTCATTGCAGGAAATTACATCCTGTCGTTTTTCGGACTTACCATCCATGCACTGCGGATCGCCGGGGGTATGACATTGCTGATCAGCGGCTTTAGTCTGCTTTCGGGTCGAATTGCCAAACGGCGGGGCTACGACAAGGATGTGGAAAAGGAAACCATGGAACACAAGCAAGACATTGCTTTTTCACCCATGGCCATGCCCATGCTTTCGGGGCCGGGCTCCATTTCGTACCTTATCACACAATACAATCAGCATTCTGCCTGGACGGAGCGTTGGCAGATCATTGCTGCCATTGTGGCCGTAGCGGTGCTGGTGTGGGGTTGTTTGCGTATTGCTCCATTTTTGTTCAAAGTTTTTGGCGCAGGGGGTTTGAACGCCATCGCCCGCATCATGGGCTTTATCGTGATTGCCATAGGAGTCCAGTTCATTGTAGATGGGCTTGTACATTTGGTGGGAGAGATGAAATGAGATTACTTTTCCAATACCAATCATATGAACCCCGAACTTCTTTCCCAAGCCCAGTCAAAACTCATCAAGTCAAAGATCACGCTGGAAGTCGCCGATTTTGACCAAAAAATGCTGCGAAAAATCCCTTCAGGCGCAGTATTCGTTTGCAATCAGCTGCTGCCAGGTTTAGACGAATGGATTCTGTTGGCTTTGCTGGCGGAGCATTTTGAAAATGTCAAAATTCTCCATCCTTATCCCACGCCTCCACCAAAATCTTTGAAACCGCATGTTTTGCTTCCTTCGCGCAAAAGCCTGGAAGACAGACTCTTGCGGATCAATTTTGCCAAACGCCTTACCCGGCGTGTCCGAAGCGGCGCTGCGGTTGCGCTCTCACTTGATTTCTCTGACAATCCGCTGAGCCATCTGGGGAAAAACCTGCTCCGCACCCAGACCCTTCGTCAAATCCGCAAATCCGGCCAATCTGTTATTCCGGTTCACTTGCAGGCGGAGCGTATGCCGGGTGGACTTTTGCGAAGGGCCATCCCTGGACTGCCGTTCCACCTTGCTCCGGGTCCGGTGCGGGTCAGCGTCCGCGTTGGAACGGTTATTCCCGCTGAAGACATCGCTAATCTGGGAAAAAATCGACTTTGGGGCAAATTTCTTCAGGCCAAAATATTTTCCCTCGGCTCAACTTTCGATATACAGTCTGAACTTCTAACAGGCAAAAAGCGGAAAACAAAAGCTCCGGAACAGATCGCAGATCCTATTGATCCACAGGTGATTGCAACAGAAATTGCCGCTTTATCCACCGAACACAAGGTGGCGGAGCGCGGGCAATTTGATGTACTCATCGCGCCGTTTGAAGCCTTGCCGCAAACAATGTTTGAGATCGGACGATTGCGCGAACTGACTTTCCGGGCTGCAGGAGAAGGCACCGGCAAAGCCCGGGACATGGACGAGCATGATCTCTATTACCTACAACTCATTATCTGGGATCGGGAAAAAAAGCAAATAGCAGGCGGCTACCGGCTGGGACTCGGCGACAGGATCTTTGAACGTTTTGGGGTCAATGGATTCTATAGCAATAGCCTATTTAAAATGAAACCCGGCTTCTTTCCAATCCTCCAGAAGTCTGTGGAGTTGGGGCGCACCTACGTTCCTGCCGAATATCAAAAACATCGGTTGCCACTGTTTTTGCTTTGGAAAGGCATACTCCATTTTTTACTGAGACACCCTGAATATCGTTACCTCTTGGGGCCCGTAAGCATAAGTAAAGACTATTCGGAGGCTTCAAAAGGAATCATCGTGGAGTTTGTGCGAAGGTTTTTTTATGACCAAAAACTCGCTGCGCTGGTTGCGCCGCGCAAGGCTTTCCGGCCTAAAATAAAATCGGTGAACACCCGGCTTTTGGCCGAAAACCTGCGCGGGGAATTCGAAGCGCTCGAAAGTCTGATCGAGACCATTGAGCCTGCACATTTCAAGGTGCCAGTGCTTTTTCGTCAATATCTTCGACAAAACGCCAAGTTCATTGCCTTCAATGTGGACCCAAATTTTTCCAACTGTCTCGATGGGTTGATGATCCTGGACATTGCGCAATTGCCGGTGAGTACGATTGAGGTGTTGCAACAGGAAAAGTGAATTTTGCTGGGGATTCGGGAATGTGGGGATTTGGTTATTCGAGTGCCTAAGCCTGGCCACTCGAATAACCACATCCCCAACTCCCCATATCACCACAAACTCAACACCACCACTCCGAACAAGAAAATCCCCAGGTATATCGCAGCCAGTCGTCGCTCCCGCCGGACAATGGTTTTTAACCCGCCTCCGCCTTTTGCAGTCATATTTCCGCTGCGGATTATTCGCAATAATACCAGTGAAATGAGCGCGTAACTCAGCAGGTAAATTTTATCCATCAACACCATGTAGCCGGTATCTGGCAGGGCATTGCTGTACGATTGCTGGAGAAAAACTGCGGTGAGCAGTGCGCCGATCGGCAAGGAAGACCGGGTGTCAATGTGTTCAGGATGAAGCAACAAGGCGCCGATACCCACCAGCATGACCACCAAAAGCGGCAACAACATTTTCAGCAAAAAATAACTGAAGGGACGAGCGAGTGTGATATTGAAACTCAGGTTGCTGTATCGCTGGGCATTTTCTTCGGGGTTTCCAAAATTGGAGCCGTAGTCGTGTATCCGTGTTGCCAATTGGCAGTCGCGATTCTCCCAGCCCACCAGATTGAGTGTGCTGCGAATGAGCGCAGCATTGGTATCGGGCAAGTAGACCAGTGAATCGGCAGGATATTCCGGGTTTTCAATTTGAATGTCGATCGCGTGCTTATCCAGCGGAAAACGATTGAGGGAAAAGGCGTGAAAGAAGCGGCCTTCTTTTCTAAATATCTTATATTTCGTCCCATCTTTTAATACCACCGGGGTGCTGTCCCCATCGAAACCTGCGGTGGCCATGCTCCATTTTTCGATCGAATTGACAAACTCAATGTTGGTCGGGTCAATGTCGCCATGCCACTTGAACCAGACATAAAAATCGGCATAGAAGGAATGCTCATCCATGTTCAGGCCGTAAAGGTTCATCAGGTAGAAACCTACTTGAGCCTCTTGCGGCTGGGCTTTGGAAGTAAATACGGTGAAATGGGAAATGATTAAGGCAATTACATAGGGACTTAAGCGCATGATTCGGCTAATTTGAAGCCGAAAAGTAGTGATTTTTGCCGCATACTATGTTGAAGATTCCTATTCTAAAGCCATCAATATGTCTTTCAAACTTTGAAAACGTTTCCAAGGAATTTGATGGTCTGCGCCATGCAAAGTATCGGAATTTAGGCTTTGGGCATTGATCATCATTTTTTCTCCAAAAGCAACATTCTCAATGGGTACCCAGGTGTCCTTGTCGCCATGAACAAAACGGACGTTGCAGTGAATGTTTTTAAAATCGGCCTGCAAAGGAATTAAATCCTTTTTGAGAAAAAGCAGCTCCATGTTACTTGGCCTGAATGCTCCAGGTAACATCCATCGAAATGCGGGTTTCCCCATCAAATGCCGCCAACGCTCTTTTTTCTCTTGCGCAGCATCAATTGCTCCAGCTACTATGATAATTGTTTTGAACATTTCGGGATTGTCTGCTGCAAGTTTTACCACAACAGGGCCTCCCATGCTGTGTCCGCAGAGGAACATTGGTTTTGCTAATTTTAGAGATTCCAGAATGGGTGCAATTATGCGCGCCTGTTCCTCTAAATGAAGCGCTTTGCCAAAATCGCTATGCCCAAATCCTGGCCTATCAATACTCACGATTCGGAATTTTTTACCTAATTCAGCATCCAACATAAACTTCCGGTAGTGAAACCAACTCCCTGGCGAACCATGAATGAATATCAAAGTCGGCAATGAATCGTTTCTGCTGCTCACTGCAAAGTGAATTGAGTGACCTTCAATTAGGGTGTCAATTATTTTCAAAGGAACACCTTGCCGCTCAAAAGAGGCGTATGCTTTATCATCCGGCCAACGCATCCGGAAGCAGCTTTGTGATAAAGCAAGAGCAACCAGGATTCCTAAAATTGGCAGTTTATTCATACAATTGGCAATCAACGAATTAGATGTGCGTGCCGTTTCCGCTGAGCCTCCGTTCCGCATATCAAGAAGCGCGTGTCATTCTGAGCGTAGCGAAGAACCCGAGGG
>JAUSMG010000208.1 GCA_030645295.1 Saprospiraceae bacterium
AAAGAATTAGCCCGCTGCAAAGTCCGCTGCAAAGTGGACAGCGCGATAACGCCAAACCGCGAGGGGCGGCGAAACCTGCCAATGCCGGGCGGGGCGGGGCAGGGAACGGTTGGCAAGCGAAACGGAGGTGAACCTTTGTCAGATGCCCCGTTACAGAGGCTTGGCGAAAAGAGCATTGTACGCAGCCCTTTTGTCTGGGGAGCGGAAACGCCAAGGATAAAGAATCAAGGGGTACGGTAGCCCGGTTCGGCCACTCAGGGCTCGCAGTCGCTTCCCGACGACAGTCGGGTCGAAAACTCCCCCGGGGTAGAGAAGGTCGCTAAACCAACCACTGTATGCGGAGCGGAACGCGGTAAGCCCGTAGGGGTCTCACCAGCGGGCGGTCGCAAGATAGCCCAAGAACGAGTAGAAAGGGAGCAATCCCCGACAACGCCCCTGCGGGTAGAGGATGACGGAAAAAGCGAATGCCGGCCTGTAACGGGCCGGACAAATGCCGGACACAACACGTTGTGCAAGAAGCGTTTGTGCGATGGCATTGCACGAAAGTGCGCCCACTTCCGTCGGGTGAATCCCGGCGAGAGCGCTTGCAGAAGAACGTGGTACAAACAAACGTATAATCCACCCACCATGGACGGAAAGCACACAGATGCCGCCCCCGCGCTACCCAAGTCGCTCGCAATTGCGGGGTCAGGCAATGCGTCCGTCACCGGGCAACATGCATGGCTGCTTGCAGATTGGGGCAAGGCCACGCGCTCGGTCCGTTCCCTGCAAGTTCGTATCGCCGAGGCTTACAGAAACAAGCGGTACCGGAAGATGAAGGCGTTGCAAAATATCCTGCGTCGCTCCTTGGCCGCCAAGATGCTCGCCGTGCGGCGGGTGACCGAGAACACGGGCAAGCGAACGCCCGGTATTGATGGTGAACTCTGGAAAACGCCCCAAACAAAATGGCAGGCGGTCTCGCGCCTCACGGGGCGAGGTTATCGGGCGAAGCCCGTGCGCCGAATCCACATCCCAAAAGCGAACGGCAAGAAACGCCCGCTCGGCATCCCCGTGATGCACGACCGGGCAATGCAGGCCCTGCACCTGCTCTGCCTCGAACCCATCAGCGAAACACAGGCCGACCCGAACTCTTACGGGTTCCGCCCCTACCGGAGTTGCCACGACGCCATTGCACGGTGCTTTAGCCTTTTAGCAAAGGAAAATTCGCCGCAATGGATACTCGAAGGCGACATTAAAGGCTGTTTCGACAACATCAGCCACGAATGGATGTTGCAAAATATCCCCGCCGTGTCGAAAGATACGCTGCGCAATTGGCTGAAAAGCGGTTTCATGGAACGCGGCAAAGGGCTGTTCCCCACCGAAGCGGGAACGCCGCAGGGCAGCATCATCTCGCCGACGCTGGCAAACATGACCTTGGACGGGCTGGAAAGCCACCTCAACAAGGTCTGTGGGATCAGGTTTTACGGCAAACGGGCCATCAACCCGTACCAAATCTATTTTGTGCGCTATGCCGACGATTTTGTCGTCACCTCCAACCGGCGCGACGTGTTGGAAGAACAAATAAAACCCGCCATCCGCAGCTTCCTGTCGGAACGGGGATTATCGCTGTCGGAGGAAAAGACCAAGATCACGAACATAGACGACGGCTTCGATTTTCTTGGCCAAAACGTCCGAAAATACAAGGGCAAACTGCTCATAAAGCCCGCGCTGAAAAGCGTGAACGCCATGTTGGGCAAGGTCAAGGACATTGTCCGCCGCTATTGCACGGCCAAAACCATAGACCTGATAGACAAACTCAACCCCATCCTGCGCGGTTGGGCGATGTACCATCGCCACATTGTCTCGAAAGAAACCTTCCAGCGCATAGACCATAAACTGTGGAAAATGACCTGGGAATGGGCGAAACGCAGACACTCCAACAGAAAGGGGAACATGTGGGTGAAAGAAAAATACTACGCGCCCGGCACTTGGGTTTTGTGCGCGAAAGACGAACACGGCAACCTGGAAAAGCTGATACAGATCGGCACGTTCCAGATCCGCCGCCACGTCAAAATCCGCGCAGATGCCAACCCTTTTGACAAGGCGCACGAACAGTATTTTGAAGAGCGCGCCTATCAGGCCAATTCGGTGAAGCACTACGGGCAGGGCATACTGCGCACCCTGTTGAAAGTACAAGGTGGCAAGTGCGCACTCTGTCACGAGCCGCTCACCGGGCAGACCGGGATGAACGCCCACCACATCGAGGAAAAACACCTCGGCGGGGCGTACACATTGGAAAATCTTGTGATTTTACACCCGTTTTGTCATATCCAAGTTCACCAGAACAACATACCTTTGAAGTCACCTGTACTTGCTCGAAAAGCATCACATAAGCCGCATTCCTTCGCCGGAACGTCGTGATTCGCCTGAGCCGGATGCGGTGAAAGCCGCACGTCCGGTTCTTTGGGGGGAAAAGCCCGGCAACGGGCTTACCTACCCGACCCAAACGCCTGCTAAACGCAGCGGTATGACAGGCACGCTCACGTTGAGCAGTAACAAACCAGCGTTTTGAGAAACTGAATAGATCATGATTCGTTCATTAAAACAATCTCTGAGTCTCCATTGGGTTTTGTGGGAGGCTGACACCCAATGCTTAACCCGGCACCGGAAGCACCCGCACCGCTTCTTCGAAAAACCTCTCAATTTTCTCCCTAGTTTTTCGGAATGGCTTTCGTGTACCAAGCTCAACCCATCGCAAAGTAGATTCGTCAACACCGATTTCTTTCGCTACTTCGGCTTGCGTTTTACCGGAAATCATCCGGGCAAGCCGCAACTGCTCACCGATACTTTGACTATCTTTATAGAAAGGGAAATACCCTAAAAATTCGAGTATCCTTTTTGCCATCTGTACGGTCGGTTCATGCCGGTTCAATTCCCAGCCCGTAACCGTATCAGTCGTAACTTCCAAAAGCTTGGCTATTTCCGGTTGCGACAGCCAACGATCAAGCCGAACCTTGCGAAGGTGGTCACCCAAGGTGTTCAACTTGGTAGGATACGCGGGATTTCCAGGCTTTTTGCCTCGTAATTGGATTTGACAACTATGCAACGAACCCCTGCCCCTGCGGTTACTACAACCATCCCGAAAAAGAATGTGTCTGTGGCCCCGGTGTGGTAAAACGCTATGTATCAAAGATCTCCGGGCCACTGCTTGACCGTATTGACTTGCACGTAGAAGTAACCCCCGTTAGCTACGACGAACTCACCAACACAGAACGCGCCAAACTCGACAGCACAGCCATTAGAGCGCGGGTGCTAGTCGCCCGGGCTGTGCAAGACGAGCGTTTCAAGGATTTAAAAGACGTGTACAGTAATGCGCAAATGCCGGGGCGTATGGTGCGCGAGGTATGCAAATTGACCCCCGAAGGATTGATTCTGTTGAAAACAGCCATGGAAAGGCTACAATTATCTGCCCGGGCTTACGACAGGATTTTGAAAGTGGCGCGGACAGCCGCGGATCTGGCGGGTAGCCCGGATATTCGGATTGAGGATTTGGCGGAGGCGATTCACTATCGGAGTTTGGATAGAGAGGGTTGGGCGGGGTGAGCATCTCAGGATTTTATTTTTTGCTAACTTTGATCACTCACTCCGCTGGTGGTGCGCGGTGAAAACACCACGCACGGCGCGTTCGGCAAATATTGTGAACACCAAGCAAGGCGGAATAGAAGCGAATGGCAGGCAGTATATCGAGAAAATGTTTTAAGGGACCAATTGAAATTACCATTAAGGACTCATTATATAAAAAATGTTGATTCCTCGGGTAAAGTATTGGGAGGAACCGGCCCAAGAATGATAACCTCTGCGAATAAGCCTCTGTTGCCATTATGGTATAAACCGTAAAAACTTAACTTTAAGATGAGAAAAACATTAATATTTATATTTCTTGCAGTAACATCTTGTACGAATTACAAGACCGTAAGTTTTCGTGTTGGAAGATCCACGATGAAATATCAAATGAATATCCCAAAAGGATACAAATTTCAAGGGGTAGCGGGTGACCACGAATTTGAGAAGCGGTATTGGTATTCTGATTCTTCCGTTATTTACTTTACTACTTTCAGCAATACTTTGAACTATGATGATATTAGAAATCAAGGTACTTATTATAATAGGTTTGATGCTATTTTATCAGATGACACATTAACGTTATCAGGGATTGATAGCTCGGGCAGGTATTGGAAAGACAAAAAACTCCAATATTTAACGGTTGGATATTCTAAAATACCCTTCAATCGTAAAAAAGAATTTGAAAAAGCTATTTCATCGTTTAGAAATACAATTGGGAATAAGGATATGCCACAACACTAATTTTAATTTCTTGGAGTATTTCCGCCCCGCGTGGTGTTCCATACTCCAGTACGCATCAATTTTTGCTTAAAACTGATGCAAAGCCGCCGCGCCTGTGGTCTTTTGGCCCAGCGCCACTTCGGTGAGTATCTATGCCCTACCTAAATCATCCTACTATTCAAATGGCGGTGGCCAAACACTTCCGTACACAAAGTGTGTCAGTAAGTCCCAGTGTCACTAATCACCAAAAGTGTACCACAATTTGCGCCAAATGTGTACCAATTAGCTAAGCCAAGACACTAATCCGCGAAATGCGATATCGTATCCACTGCAAAATGAGTAGACCCGAACAAAATGGTATGTGTGGTATAGTTTCCGCCAGAGTGGATAATATAATTTAGGGTAGAATGTACCCGCTTACCTATACGGCTGATGGAGAGAAACTGACCAAAGCAGTAACAGGCGGCGGTGCGACCAAGAGCTATGTGTCCGGCATTGAGTACAGTGGCACTGGCCTCGAAGCCATTTATTTTTTAGAAGGCCGGTGTACGCCAAACGGGGCTTCAGCGTTTTACTACGACTACACCATTAAAGACCACTTGGGCAACGCAAGGGTAAACTTTCGAGCCAATGGCACAGCGGTGACACATCTGGAAGATATGCACTACTACCCGTTTGGGATGCTGATGGAGGGGATGGGAACTAACAGTCCAACAAATGACTATACTTACAATGGCAAGGAATTGAATGAGGATTTTGCCCTGAATTTGTACGACTATGGGGCGAGGTGGTATGATGCGGCTTTGGGGCGGTGGTGGAGCGTGGATCCATTGGCGGAAAAGTATGGAGCTTGGTCGGGCTTTAATTATGGTGCTGACAATCCTATAAAATTTATTGATCCAGATGGAATGCAAGTTGTTGATCCAGATGGAAATGAAATATGCTTTGATCAAGAGAAAAAAGAGTGGTCTGAAAATGCGACTGAAGATGTTAAAAGAGTTGGAAATGCAATGATGGCTACAGAAACAGGGGCCGCCGCATATATGAAAATGGAAAATGCAGAAACAAAGATTACAATTACATTGACAGAAAAGAAGATACCTGGAGGATATGCTCAAACTGTGAGCGGCGGCAAAACTGAAAGTGGTGAATATGAAACATCAGATATTACTATTAGAACGGTTATTCCAGACGAAGGAAGGTATCAAGGTGCATCCGAGGAAGAATATCTGAATGCCGTATGCACCCATGAATCTGTACATGCAACCGCCATAGGAGAACAAAGGAAATTAGACACTAGCCGAAAGACAAGAAATGATCTTAATACGGCAGAAGTGAAACCAATGAATGCCGAATACGATACCCGTACTCAGTATGTTGAAAAACAAGGTCGCAGTACAGATGCGATACGGAATTCATATGAAAACCCTCCTCCTAATGCAGGAAGACCTGCATACTTTGGACTGGACTCCAGTGGTAATCCTAGAACAAAATCTCGTTATGAAAAATAATAATGCTTTTACTCCAAGTATGTTTTTTATCATGATCCTTCTGTTGGTCTGCAATAGTTGTGGATATAAAAACATCCCTCATAAAATTAACATAACTGACAAGTATACCTTAAAACAGGGTATTTGGCTTGAGTCAAATATTCAAGATAACGAAGAGCGCATCATTCTCCAATATTATAAAAATAATATTTTAGAAGGTGATTACAGAGAATTTTTTCCCAATGGGAATTTAGGTACGAAAGGGAAATTTAAAAATGGGAATCCCATTGGCCGATGGGAATACTACCTGAAAAATGGAACTTTGATAAGTTGGCGAATTTATGATAAAAATGGAAAGGAGTTATCAGTGGGGAGAGTGAATCCTGAATGGTAATTCAATGCTTTTCCCAGATTTTGGGGATGGATTCACCAGTAGGGCAGTTGTCCCGTACACACCTTTACGCATGCAGGCATCTACGAAGTCTGTCTTCAAGTGAGCAACAACTTTGGACTGGATTCTATTTGACAAGAAATATGGTTGGAAACTTTGGCGACAAAATTTCCAGTCACGATGCAGGAATTGTTGGGCTATCCGAATACCGAGGCGGATGTAGCGCAATTTACTACCATATAAAGGATTTTATGGTATTTTGTGGTTTTCAGTGCATTACAACAGCCAATTTACAAGGTACTTCACATTAATTCTGACCTGGATATAGACTTGAGTTCTTTTCAACCGGGTGTTTACTATGCTGTACTGTTCGAAAAGAGCATCCGATTTTTTTCCAAACCATCGTATTACCCAGAGAATATGCCAAGCCAAGTTGGAAATAAAAAATACGAGTATGGGATTCCACACTCATGACCCAAAACCTACAGATCTCCTAAAATACTCTCCTATCTTCCTCTTCACGCCATTTTTCGGTATTCTCTTACCCAACTCAATATACCTCAGATTTGAGGCATCACATCCGATCAGTTCCGCTACCTGTCTTTGAGTTTTCCCTGAAATGAGCCTGGCATAGTACAACTGCTTACCGATGGAACAACCATCGAGGGAGAAAGGGGCATACCCTAGAAATTCGATGATAGCCTTGGCGAACTTTGCTGTAGGTTGATTTCTATTCAATTCCCAGCCAGTTACAGAGTCCGGGGTAACATTCAAAACTTTAGCCACATCTGGTTGTGACAATCCACGTTCAAGTCTTGCTTTGCGTAGGTGATCACCTAAGGTGTTCAGTTCCGCAGGATATGCAGAATTTGTATGCTTTTTGCCCCTTAAACAGCAATTGATAACTATATAACTCAACCCTGGTCATGCACCTAAAGGAATATCAACGAACTGCGCATGGGTATTCAGCCCAGTGTATATGTACAGTCCAGAGCTGTTAAAACTCTGGACTGTGCATGTTCCAGGAGCAAGAAATAGGAATGGTGGCGTAAAAAATGTGGTCCATTTTTGTAATTTGGCTAATGAGTTAGCCCCACACACTAAAATTTGTAAGGTTTTGAAAAATGACAATATGCCGCTCTAACAACATTCAGGGGAGTGGCTATTTTTTTGCTAAGATCAATGCCTTTGAAGTCAGGTATTGGCCGTCTTTTCCAAATAGTGCCACAAAATACACACCATCCGGCAGTCTGCTCAAGTCAATGCTTGCTTCCGATGTCTCTCGCTCAAAGCACAGCCGCCCCAGCGCATCATTCACCCTTACGGTGGTGGATTCTGCTTCCAGCAGACCGGACCATTGGAGGATGCCTGTTGTAGGGTTTGGATAGAACACCACTGGTTCTGCTAATTCTTGAGGAGAGCTACTGCCTACCGTGCTCACCCATACCCACTTACACTTCGTATCGCTCCCGTACTGATTGCTCACTGTAAGGCACACCTCATAGGCTCCCGGCGCGGGAAAACTGTGGGCGGGGTTGCGTTCGGTGCTCTGCGTGCCGTCCCCAAAATCCCACCACCAGGTATCCGGCTCATACCAGGACACCGAAGTAAAGTCCACCCCAAGCCCGCCCGTTTTGTCGTAGCGCCAGCCTGCGAGCGGGTGGTTGTCAAGCCCAAGCGTGTCGCAGGAGGAGCCGTCTATTGGGCCGAGACGGAAGTTGGGGAAGTGGGGGAGGTTACCGTAGGGGTACTCAAGCTCGTAATAACTCTGTTGCACCTCACAGGCCAGACCACCCCGCTCCGGTTGTTTGATCCGGTGCATGAATTTTTGCCCCCCAGGCGGAATGCAATATATGTATCCATCAGAACCAATCTCGAGATAGGCCAAATGAGGCCCAGGAGCTACGCGCTCCGCAACAATGGACTTGCTGGATGCGATGTCAGAGGCCCACATATCGAACTGGAGGATGCGCTTAACCTCCCCGGCATACAAGTATCGCCCATCGGCAGACCAAGCCAAGCCAGCAAAAAGTTCGTTGTCAGCGTTGTCCTGTATGGGGATAAAAACGGGGTTGGAGAGAGTGCCTGTGCAGCGGTCGAAATCGAAGACGCGCAGGTCGTCGCGCGTGTTGAAGCGGGCCAGTTTGCTGCCATCGGGGGAAAAGGTCATCTGACCGCCTGCGCCGCTCCAAGTTGGCTCTCCGATGATTTGTTTCTGGACACTCAGCCCTTCCGTGGCAAATAATATAGTATAATAACTGTTGCTGTACCATTTGGCCACGATTATCCACCAATCGCGTCCATTGGCATGTTTGACAGCGTGCATACCGTCGGGGCTGATGGTATCAAACACGATGGGCACATTCTTGGTGACTACAGCACCCAGCCCTCCGTTCGCTGTAACGTCAACCGAAGTGTGTAACAGGTTTTTGAACGTGCTGTATGCATTTCCAACAAGCGGATAGTGAAAAAAGTGGTAGAGCGCGGTATCTGCAGGGTCTGGAATTGCCATCATCCCCGTTGGAATGTTATAACCATAGCCGTGGTCACAAAAGAGATCGTAAAGTATCCCCGGGTTAAGCCCCGAGCTGCCTTCTACTTCCATCCCATCAGCGTTTTCAATGTAGCACCCGTTGCTGTACAGCAACAGGTTGCCAGATGAATCCGAAATGCAAGCGGAAGTAGTGACAAAATCCATCGCTCGCCCTTCGTAGGATATTACCAATGAATCATCAAAGCGGAATCGAAAACCCTCTTTCAAACCCCCTGGGGTATAATCATAACCAAAAAGCCAGATGTTGTCTTGTTTTTGGGCCTCAACAACAGTGCTGAGTGCGGCCATAAACACCCAAAATAAATAAACCTTGTTCATAGCATACAGTTGAAAAAACCGCTGTGCAGCCAATTGGCTGCACAGCGGCAAGACGAATGTAACGTTTAGCGTTTCTGAATCACTAGACTCCTGTTTAAGAGAAGCTTGGTTTCGGGGCAAGAGAATTGTACCTGATATACCCCTTCCGGCAAATTACTCAAGTCAAGACTGTTCCCGGTTGTGTTACGCTCTGCGACCAACTGTCCCAATTGATTGAACACACGCACATAAAGGGATTGGCCCTCTAAGCCAGACCAGAATATTTGCCCAGTGCTTGGGTTGGGGTACACTATCACTTCTTCCCTTTTTAATCGTACATTGCTATCTCGCCCATTTGACGGACGCGCCTCTATGGCACACAGTACCGCATCATCAAAGGTCTCTCCGGTGAAGCGTTCCACCACTGCCCGTGCTTCGTATACCGCATCCCCGCCCTCAATGGGGCACTGTGCTGCGATGTCAGAAAGTACGGTAAGGTTTGTCGGTGAAGGCTCATCATCCCCGTTTGCTAACATGTTCAGCACGATATTGTTTACTGTTTTGTGGTTGGCAATACAAACCGTAGGAGTGCTTATGTTCGCGTTAAGCGTCAACAAGGTTTGGATATGCAGCTGGCGCATGGTGTCTATGCCCAATAGAAAGGCGGCATAGTTGGTTTCGTTGGCCGCTTTTTGCTGCACCAGAGTATTGTACGTGGTGGTATTAATGGATGTGCCAGACTGGCTCAGGCTGTCCAAATTGCGAAGGTTCGCTGTTTGCGAGGTGAGGGTACTTCGGTAATTGGCATCAGTAGCCTCGTCTGTGGAGTTAAGCGAGAACAGTTTGGCGCGCTCTTCTGCAATATAACCTAGTTTACCACTTGGCAAGGTGGCCTGCGCTGCTTTAAATGAGGCAAACACAGTATCATACTGTTCCATCGCTGGTTGGCGTAAGAGCTTGCGGTAGAGCCGGTAATTACCCTTCCAGGCCATGTCGGTGTTGTCACTGAGTGTGCCTGTAACAATGGCATAGTCTAGGTTGGTAGGAACATAGCTTTCCGGTACACGAGAAGGAATGTTGGTCGTGGGCGGGAAAACACAGGCATTGGAACAAGTGAAGGAGCTGCTACCTCCCTGAAAAAACCATCCCGGGCTAGGATCAACATCTGGGTGTTCCACGTTGGAACCCATTACACCGGGGACTAAAAATCGTGATCTCAAAGCATCCGCTAGACTGCCGTTGTTTATCCCCCCAAACTCTCCTGTCGGTATCTCGCCCAAGTCCCAGAGGTTACCAGTGCGGGTCTGATTACCAATATACGCTCCTCCAGCACCCGGGTGACCGATTTGCAGGCCCGTGGTGTGGGTATTGAAACTGTTGCCGCGCACCGCATCAACAAATTCACCAAAATCATTGAACTGCGCACCCACGTGGGTATTATCTATACAATTGCACTGATACGTATTAACGGTACCTGATGCGGAGAGTATACCCGTAGCGGCCCCCAAGCCTATAGAACTGTTCTGGGTAACGGTATTGCGGGCTACATTGGTGAAGTAATTACCTTCCGTAAAAATGCCGGTGTAACTGTTGGGCATGGAGAGATTGGTCACGAAATTACCATCCAGTACGCCCGACACACCGTTGCGGTAGAGTATGCCACGACCGCCAATGTTCATTGTTACCGAGTTTTTGGTAACTGGCCATCCGCCACCAAGCCAGGTACCTAATCCAGGCTCTTGCATCTCGATTCCTGTGACGGGCGTTAGTCCTCCGCCAGCAGTAGTGACTACGATAGTGTTATCTGATATTGCACTACTTGAGGCAAGTGGTTCATTCTGGAAGGAACGGATACCAAATTGGCGGGCAGTTATGGTATTGCTACGAAGACGTATCTCACCTCGTATGCTTTGCGACCAGTCAATACCCGTGGTCACATTGGTCATCACTACATTGTCCACCTGTGCGGAGTAGTGGCTGCCAAAAATCCCCGTTTTGCAGTTGTTAAAAGTCATGGTATGCCACATCTCGTTGATGTGCGCCCAATACGGCCGATTGCCCTTGCCCCAAAGGTGAATGCCAAATCCCTCCAGCGGATAAACGGGCGTACCCACGGAGTTCATATCGTCGAAAGTCATGTTGCCGAGGTTGAGTGTACTCTTCCGGGCAATGATGCCATTGGCAAGCGCACTGAATGTATTGGTAGGAGCAAAAATGTTGAAGTCGCGATAATCATTGAGCCATATGCCGCAATAACCTCGGGATTCTATCGCTTCGGGCATGCCAGAGAATGGTGTGTTGATGGCGGTTTGCGCAGTAGAAAACGTATTGTCCTCAAACTCAAGGATATTCACACGTTTATTTGCTTCTGCCGCACTACCCATGTCGAGATGAAGGCCAATATAGTTGTCGAAAAAACCTGTACGCTTCACTGAAATTGTAGAACCAGGTTTAGCATCAATGGCAAATCGGGAATCTTTTAGGGTGCAGTCTGAAACGATTAAGGTTCCGCCTGGTTCTACGGTGATTCCTTGGGCAAGTACGGAGCAAGTGAAAAGATCGGTGTTGGTCAGGGTTAAAGTACTCCCCGATCTTACAATGATTTCGGCACCAGCCCCTAGGTACAGCATGGACCTGTCACTTACCGTTCCGTCAAAAGTATAATTGGTGTTGACATCCAGTATCCCGTGGATCGTTTTTCTTTCTACTAATATATTCGATGCAGAGTTTGACAGTAGTTTGCCTGCACCA
>JAUSMG010000419.1 GCA_030645295.1 Saprospiraceae bacterium
AGCGTGCTGATAAAATAAGAACTGCGCGCAACAGCAATAGATCCCATCACTCAATTTTCAAAGTCTTCACCTCTCCGGTTGGCGTAACCAGGATAAATTCCTTTTTAACAACGGTTTTTTGGGCAGGAACCCGCTCCGGGAGGGTAAAACGTACCACGAGATTGTAGGAGAACTGCACCGCGGGTTCCAGGATCTCCGGGTTGATCACGATATCGTAATCGTTGGCAGGCACTGCGTTGTAGAAGCGCGAGGTGATTTTGTCCGCAGCATTCACCTTGCTGTTTTCGTCAAGATCGAGCCGCTGGGTGCTGAATGCCTGATAACTTTCGTAGCGGTCGATGGGGTAGGCTACCCAGGCATTTTCAGCGCTTACCACATAGGCTGAGTCCAGTCGAATTCCGAGCGTTTTGTACTGATTTTCAATCTTTTTGAGGTATTGAAACGTTGTTCCACGAAGTTCAGAATAAATGCCTTCTGAGTCTTTGACAAAGTAATCCACCTTGACAATATCATAGATTTCCTGTCGTGCAGCAGCGGTCACGATGCGTTCTAGCAGTGCGGGATTGGTGTAACGGATGTGGATGTTCTTCTGCAACTCAAAGCCCTTGGGGATTTCCGTATAGGTCTTGCGGGAAAAAAGCTTTTTACTTACATCATACTCGTACTTGGGGAGAAAATTCACCATGTCGACATAAATATCCGTATCTGGAACACCAAGGTTTTTGAGATCTGAAAGTAACCCTGCAAGGCGGTTGTTGATTAGCGAATTGGTCTCATCTGCGGTTTTCCCGGCCTGAGTGACGCTGAAAATGGCTGTGTATGAATTGGCTTTTTGATTGGAAAGTGTGTTTACGCTGATCTCAATCTGGTTGTCGCTGATAAAATGCGCAGCCTTGGGTACGGCTCGGTACTGGGCATTGGGGACGATGTTTTGGTAGGTTTGCTGTTTTTCGCCGTAATTTCCCATGACCTGTGCGGTAAGGGACTGGCAAACGAGCGCGAGAAGTGGGAGGAGGAGAATGTTTTTCATTTTAAGTTTGTGAATTTTGCCCACCTACGCTTTGGCTACGGCGGGTAAAAATGATATAAGTGTGTGAGCCCCAAACGCTCGCTTGTCCGAAATAATTGTCAAAACAAACTTTCGGCTTCGACTTTGCCTGGAGGCTCTACTTTTGCAACCGAATATAGGCTTTGGTTGTTTCCTGAAGCCAGAAAAAGAAAACCATGTTCATCGAAGTTTTCAAAAGTAAAATACACCGCGTCCGTGTCACGCAAGCCGACCTGAACTATATCGGCAGCATCACCATTGATGAGGATCTGCTCGAAGCCGCCAACATTATGGAAGGCGAAAAGGTTCAGATCGTCAACAACAATAACGGCGAGCGTTTCGAGACCTACACCATTCGCGGGGAACGCGGCAGTGGGGTCATTTGCCTCAATGGCGCGGCAGCCCGGCGTGTGCAGGTGGGCGATATTGTTATTATTATTTCCTATGCTTACATGACTCCGGAAGAGGCCAAAGATTTTCGGGGTACGGCCGTGTTTCCCGACGAGCATAACCGGTTGGTAAAGGGTGTTGGATAGTTTTACAAGTGGGTGTAGTTAAAAGCAACTCAAGTTTATCCATATCTTTGCATGGTGTGCCGAAGTCAGATTCGAAATGATTCATCTTAACACATATATTCTCCATAATTCATGGCGATATTGATATTGAAAAAAATAAAGTTGCTTGCAATATTTATTTTGCTAACTTATTCGCTATCTGCTCAATACGAATTAGATGGCTCTGAAAAGTGGTCTGTCAGGGATGTTGGCTCCGGATGGTTTGGTGATATCAGTATCAATGATTACCTCTTTTTCATTGATGGAGATACGCTTATAAATAATATTACGTATCGAAAATTCTATGATAATCGTTTGTATACCAGAACAAATGGATCAGGTTCTGTTATATATGAAAGGGACACGTTTTACAGGGAATATTATGGCGCATTGCGTTATGTTGAAGATTCTCTACGGATTGTAGACAGGTGGAAAATTGATGGCAGTGAAGTCCTAATACATAAATTTGACCTTTCGGTCGGAGATACTGTTAAAAATCAATACAATAGTTATTTTTTTATTTGTACTAAAATAGATTCTGTTCCCTTTGGCAATAGTTTTAAGAAAAGGTATATCTGGTATCTGGACTATGGTATTATTGAAGGAATTGGATTTACCGAATCAGGGCTTTTCCCCGAATTAGGGCTTGAATACAGCAGAACACCCTTTTGTTTTGAAAGCAATTCCGGCACTTATTTCTTTAATGGCGCCTCTGATTGCCTGCCCAATTTGCACCCCATCTCGTCGGTGGAAGGAAATGACCTAAAAAAGATCTCTGTTCAATTATACCCTAATCCTTCTCCCGGAGGTTTTAATATTGATGTTTCCAACGTGCCTGGAATATCAGTTCAACACATTCATATTTTTGATTCATTGGGAAAAAGTGTTACACCTTCTGATTATTCTCTTGATTATTCCGAAAAAAACATTCGAGTAGAAATGGGGGAACTCAAAGGTTTTTTTGGCATATATATCTATAGCAATATTGGGGTGATCATCAGGCCAATATTGGTATTTTAGTGTTATATCAGCATGTGTAGGGATCCTATGAAGAAGAAGATGTTAGGCACTGTTGTTGCCAACTGACTCAATCAATACCGCCCCGGATCAAACGCCCCCACCGCAATACTCGTCTTTTTCCCTCCCGCCATTTCCGACACCAATTTCCCGGTGGCAGCAGCCATACTCAGGCCAAGCATAGCGTGCCCGGTCGCGATCATCAGATTCTCTGTTTTTTGGGCAAAACCGATGTAGGGGAGCCCATCCGCAGAAAGCGGGCGGTATCCAAACCAGATTTTTTCCTGCATTCTTTCTTTCAATTTTTTGAGATCAGCGAGTTCGCGGAATGCCAGGTCGTTGGCATAATCAGGAAAAAAACGCGGTACGGCCTCCAATATCCCCTGTACGCGTGGAAACAGGATCCGATCATTCATGGCGCCAATTTCCATCGTACTGCCGATGCGCAGGCGTTTGGCCCAGGGCGTAATCGCTACCTTGGCTTCCAGTAAAATGCAGGGGTGACGCAGGGGTTGATGCGGCATATTGACCGTCATGGAATAGCCCTTGCCGGGCATCATGGGAAGGTACTCGCCGACCATTTTGGCGAGCGGCTGCGACCATGAACCTGCGGCCAAAACGACCAGATCCGGCGTAGTAAGGGCCTGACTTGAAGTCATGCCCTCATTCGCCTTGCGATACCTGATTGTTGTGATTTCCCCTTTATCTTTTTGAAGGTCAACTACTTCTGCGTTGTAGATAATTTTCGCACCGCGTTTCTCCAGGTGGTCAGAAAGTTGCCGCATGAGATCGTTCGGGTACAGCATCGCGTCGTCCTTGTACCATGCGCCGCCGAGTACTTCGGGCGGAAGTTCAGGTTCAAGGGCCTGGCATTGCTCGCGACTCAATACCTCAATCTGGAGACCGAGTTCTCGGCCCATACGCACATTGTCGAGTTCGCTTTTCTCGTATTTGGCAGTTTGGAAATAGTTGATACAACCTGTTTCCGCGTATTCAAAACTCATTTCGCCACTGGTTTCCCACTGTGCCGTGAGGTCACGGGAAAGCAGCAAGAGTTCGGCCATGGGGCGGGCACTGCGTTCAACATGGCTGGCATTACAGGCCCGTGCGAATTTCATGCCCCAGTCCATCAAACCCCAACTCAATGCTGGTCGCACGTAAAACGGACTTTTTTGTTGAAACATCCACAAAATTCCCTGGCTGATGATTCCTGGCTGTGCAAGCGGCGCAAAATGCGAGGGCGATAGATAGCCCATGTTGCCAAATGAACAACCGTCGGAGCCGTCGCCGCGTTCGAGTACGGTCACCTCCCAGCCTTCTTGTTGGAGAAAGTAGGCGCTGCTTAAACCGATTACGCCGCCGCCGATGATCGTTGCGTTCATGTGAATTGTGGATTTGATTATTTGGGGATTTGGTTATTTGGGTGGCAAAGCTTGGGTGCTCGAATAACCAAATCCCCAAATAACCCAATCTCCATTTACCGCACAATCAGTTTCTCCCGCTCCGGCCCCGTCGAGATCATTTTGATCGGCACCCCAAGCATTTGTTCCAGATCATTCAGATAATCCCGGGCTTCGGAAGGCAGTTTTTCAAATGCACGTATGTCTTCGAGGGAACAATTCCAGCCTTTGTATTTTTTAAGTAAGGGCGAAACGTCTACCTGGCACAGATCGAACGGAAGCTGGTCAGTCGATTTTCCACCGTATTGGTAGTGCGAGGCGGCTGATATTTCCGAAAAAATATTCAGCACATCGATCTTTGTCATACAGATCTCGGTCACTCCATTGATGAGCATGGTATATTTCAATTGTGGAATATCGATCCATCCGCAGCGGCGTGGGCGACCCGTGGTGGCGCCGAATTCCATGCCTTCTTTTCGGAGTAGCTCGCCCGTTTCATTATCCTGCTCTGTTGGGAATGGACCGCTGCCTACGCGGGTGCAATAGGCTTTCGTAATGCCAATGACACGCCCGATTTTCTGCGGCGCGACCCCCAATCCAGTGCAAACACCGGCAGTGACCGTATTGCTGGAGGTAACATAGGGGTAGGTACCAAAATCAATATCGAGCATACTGCCTTGCGCGCCTTCTGCAAGGATTTTTTTGCCACTGGAAAGGGCATCATTTACAAAATACTCACTGTCAACCATGGGCAACTTACGCAGCGTCGCCAGGCTTTCGAACCATTCCCGCTCTGCTGTTTCCAGATCAAAATCTATGGGCGCGTAAATTTTTAGCAGTTCCATGTGCTTGGTTTTCAAGCTTTCATACTGCTCGCGGAAATTCGGAGATTCCACGTCTCCGATGCGGAGGCCATTGCGCCCGGTCTTGTCCATGTAGGTCGGACCGATGCCTTTGAGGGTCGAGCCGATCTTGGATTTCCCTTTATGCGCTTCGCTGGCCGCGTCAAGCCAGCGGTGCGTGGGCAAAATGAGGTGCGCCTTGCGCGAAACGAAAAGCCGACGGCTGAAATCCACGCCACTTTGTTCCAGGTTTCGCAATTCGCGCTGGAACGTGACCGGGTCGAGCACCACACCGTTGCCAATGAGGTTGTTCAGGTTTTCGCGGAAGATCCCCGAGGGGACGGTGTGCAACACATACTTGTTGCCACCAAATTTGAGGGTATGGCCGGCATTGGGTCCGCCCTGGAAGCGGGCTACCAAGTCGTAATCTGTGGCGAGGTAGTCCACGATTTTGCCTTTGCCTTCGTCGCCCCATTGGAGGCCGAGGATAACGTCTATTTTATGCATAAAATCAGGTTCGGGCACAAAAGTCGGTAAAAGCCAAAAGTTGTCCGCATCTAATTTTTTGTAAACTCCAAGATGCCTGTTTTATCTTTGTAAAAAACAATGCTCCCCCTCTACGCCGACATCATTCTCCCCCTTGCACTGCCCAAACGCACCTACACTTATTCCGTGCCGGAATCATTGGCTTCTCTGATGCAAGCTGGCGTCCGTGTGGAGATCCAATTTGGTCGCAGTAAGCGTTATAGCGGACTGGTGGAGCGCGTTCACAACGATGCACCCGCCTATGCGGTGAAGCCGATCCTTTCGGTGCTGGATGAAGTTACGGTCGTCACGCCCCAACAATTCCGGCTCTGGGATTGGATGGCAGATTATTATTGCTGCACCCTCGGTGAAGTGATGTCCGCCGCGCTGCCGGGGCATTTAAAATTGACCAGCGAGACCAAACTCGTGTACAATAAGGCATACGGCGATAATTTTTCCGAACTCGATTCAGACGAATACCTTATTGCAGAAGCGCTTCAGATCCAGCAGGAGATCATCGTGGAAGATGCCCGGAAGATCCTGAATAAAAAAACGGTTTTTCCAGTCATTCAACGACTTTTGAATAAAGGCGCCTTGTTTCTCCGCGAGGACCTGCAGGAAAAATTCAAGGCACGTAAAATCAGCGCCCTGCGCCTTGCCGAGCCTTTCCGCAGTCAGCCGGATCTGCTTCGGGAGGTTTTTACCGAACTCAGCGGGAAAGAACGGCAATTGGAGATCCTCATGGCCTATCTGGCGCTGGAAAAGCGCCAGCCTTTTGTCCGGAAACAGGATGTACTTACGAAGGCCGACGTTTCTGAAAGTTCGCTCAATACGGTAATCAAGAAGGGGATTCTGGAAAAATACGAACGCGAAGTGAGTCGGTTGAGTGGCTATGAAGATGATTTGGTGGAAGCAGATGAGCTGAGCAAACAGCAAGTGCGGGCGATTGATGAACTGCGGCAGTTGTTTGCCGTACCGGCGGCTTTAGCCGCAGGGATCTCGGATTCAGAGGTCAAACCTGACGTTTATGCGGCTAAATCCGCTGGTACAGTAAACGTAGCACTCCTTTATGGCGTGACGGGCAGCGGTAAAACCCGGGTGTACGTCGAACTCATGCGGGAGGTCATGAAACAAGGCGGACAAATACTTTACCTCCTGCCTGAAATTGCCCTGACTACGCAGATAATCAGCCGATTACAAAAGGTTTTTGGCAATGAAGTAGCGGTGTATCATTCCAAGATAAATACCCAGGAAAGGGTGGAGGTCTGGAAGTCAGCCGCCGCCGGGAAGCCCATTGTACTTGCTGCGCGAAGCGGACTTTTCCTCCCGTTTCAAAATTTGAAACTGGTCATTGTGGATGAAGAACACGATTCCTCATTCAAACAATATGACCCGGCGCCACGCTACCACGCCCGCGATACCGCCATTTTTTTGGCCCATATTTACGGGGCAAAAACCCTGCTGGGCACCGCAACGCCCTCGCTCGAAACCTGGCACAATGCCCAAACAGGAAAATTTGGCCTCGTGGAAATGCCGGAGCGTTTCGGCGGACTCGAACTGCCCGCCATGGAGACGATCGACCTTCGCGAGCAGATGAAAAACCGCCAGATGCAGAGCATTTTTTCCACGCCACTGCTGGAAAATCTGCAAAAGGCATTGGACAATGGCGAGCAAGCGATCCTTTTCCAAAACCGCCGGGGTTATGCCCCCATGCTGGAATGCGAGGTGTGCGGCTGGAATGCGATGTGCCGCCATTGTGATGTGAGTCTCACGTACCACAAGTACACCGACCGACTGCGTTGTCACTACTGCGGCTATGTGCAGGAACCCGCCAAAACCTGCCCTGCTTGCGGCTCCGGCAAGATCACTTTCAAAGGGTTTGGCACCGAAAAGATCGAAGACGAACTCAAAATTTTCCTTCCCAACACCCGCATCGGACGCATGGACCTGGACACAGCGGGTACCAAAAGTAATCTGACGGCGCTGCTCAATGATTTCGAGGAGCGCCGGTTGGATATTCTTGTGGGTACCCAAATGGTGACCAAAGGGCTTGATTTTGACAATGTTGCGCTGGTGGGCGTGCTTGGCGCCGATGCGCTGACCAAGTTTCCCGACTTCCGTGCCGGAGAACGGGCCTTTCAATTGCTGACCCAGGTAGCAGGCCGCGCCGGGCGAAAGAACAAGCGTGGGAATGTACTGATACAGGCTTTTGACCCCAAACACCCGGTGGTGCAGGAAGTATTACAGGGTGATTTTCTGGGCTTTGTAGACCGGGAACTGAAAGAGCGCTTTGAATTCAAATACCCGCCTTATTATCGCCTAATTAACTTGGAATTGCGGCATAAGGAGCCCAAAATTGTGAACGAAGCAGCGGCGTTTTATGCCAAAATGCTCCGCCAGAAACTGGGCGACCGGGTGCTTGGCCCGGTGATCCCGAACATTGCCCGGATCCGAAATTACTTCGGGCAGAACATCATGCTGAAACTGGAAAAATCAGCGCCGGTGCTCGCCGGGGCCAAGGCGCTGATCCGGCACACCACGGAGATCATGTTGGGCAGGCCGGGCCTGAGTCAGGTACAAGTGGCGGTGGATGTGGATCCGGCGTAGAGGATTGATTCGATTTTTCGATTGGGGGATTGATTCGATTGGGGAAATCATGAATAAAATCCACTATTTTTGAGGCAAAATTTCGAGTGTATCAGATGACAGCACAACTTCAACCTGCGTATCAGTCTTTGCAATTTAACCAGTTACTGGAAATTGTAAAACAATTAGGAGCTTCAGAGCGAAAAAATCTGCTCCTTTTTTTGCTAGGGCATAAACCCGAAAAAGAAGACCACACGCTTACCCATTTCGCCAGCGAGCCAGCATTGGCTCAAGATTGGCTCACCGAAACTGAGGATGAGGCATGGCAAAATTTGTAAAAGGCGAAATTGTCGTTATCCCGTTCCCATTTTCTGATTTGTCAGGCAGCAAACGTCGACCCGCCTTGGTGCTGGCCGACTTGCCCGGGAATGATATCATCCTTTGCCAAATCACTTCGCAAAACTCACCGAAAGACCCTTTTGCCATCGCGCTTGATGCCCCTGATTTTGCAAGCGGTGCACTGCCTGTACCTTCCAACATCCGACCCAATCGGATTTTTACCGCTGATAAAAACCTGATTGTCAAGTCTTCTGGTATTATCTCCGATGCGCTACATCGGGCTGTTTTTGATGTTGTTGTTGGCATACTGAAGCCTCAGTAATAATTCATAAATTCCCAATTTATTTTTACTGAAGGTCGTTTTTGTGTATGTTATTGATCGGTTTTTTTTAAAACCTCCCCCACTCCCCAAACCAACAAAAACTGCCCCCCGATATACGTCCCCATAACCGCCAGCCGCACGCCTTCAAACGGCTGCCCGAATTTGCCGATCGCGATCAAACTGTCAGAAATCAGGAACAAAACCGCGCCCGCCAGCAGCGTCCAAAAAGTTGAATCGGCAATTTTTCCTTTCAAGTTCAACACACTCAAAGCCATCAGGCTGATGACCCCTGCGTAGGCGGCCACGGGTAGTTTCATGTCCGCCGGAATGCCTTCCCAGAGAAAGATCAGTAGCAATGCCGGGAACGCTAAAAACGGGATTGCCCACCCATAATTTTTGCTCAAAAACCCGTTTTTAAAATCGGAAATGGAAGAAAACGCAGTGATGTAAAACACATGCGCCAGTAAAAAAGAGCCCAGCCCCAGCAGAAAATACAGTGCTTCGGAAAACATCAACAGTACGTCGCCCAGGGTTGAAAATACCAATGCTCCAAGCACTGTATTGCGAAGAAAAGATTGCTCTTTCCGGAGGCTTGCAGTCGCTATAAGCCAAACCCCAAGCAATGGCATAAGCAGTGGTTTGGTACTGATAACCAAGGTGTTGTTCCCGACCGTCAGTCCAAAAAGATGCAGCAGGGCAATGGTAAAAAAGGCAAGGAGTGGGAGGTTTTTCATCTTGCTTAAGCCTCTACTTCTGCCGCAATTTTAGCGGCCAGATCGCGCATCTCATCGGCAGAAAGATGCACCTTGGCACTGCCGCTGAACGTCACATCTTTCATGCTGTTGAACGGGAGCAAGTGCACATGCGTATGCCGCACCTCGTCGCCAATAACCACGATACACACCCGCTTGCAGGGTACGGCTTTTTTTAATCCTTTGGCTACGATTTTGGCAAATAGCCAGAGCCCTGCGTAGAGCTCATCGTCCACATCAAAAATGTAATCAATTTCCTGCTTTGTAATACAGAGCGTATGGCCAAATGTCTGTGGGCGAACATCCAGAAAAGCCAGATAGTCTTCTGTTTCAGCGATTTTGAAGCAAGGGATTTCGCCTTGTACTATTTTAGTGAAGATGGAAGCCATAATTATAGCGTGATGAAATGATGGAGAGATAAAGTGATGCCGGGCAGATGCCGAAATCGAATCAATCGTTTCAATCTTCTAATCGAATCAATCGGATCAATCCTCTAATCGAATCAATTAAAGAATCGTTTCCCGTCGCGGTTCATTTTCCGCAGCAGCGGGCTGCAACGGTAGCGGTCTTCGAGGTATTCAACATAAAGCGAGTCCAGTTTTTCCACGATGCTTTGAATGCCAATCTCGTCCGCCCAGGAAAGGAGTCCCTTGGGGTAATTAACGCCCTGTGTCATCGCCAATTCGATGTCATCGCGACTGGCTACACGAAGGTAAAACGCATCTGCGGCTTCGTTGATGAGCATGGCAAGGATGCGTGTGGCGATTTCCCGGCCAAGTGCTTCGTCCCTGGTGGGTTCGGGGAGTGCAGCGCCATTTCGATAGTCATAAAACCCGCGACCACTCTTTCGGCCAAAATAATGGGCCTCTACGAGTCTTTTTTGCGTGAAAGAAGGCTTGTAGCGCGGGTCGAAGAAGAAGTTGGAAAACACGACTTCGGTGACCGCATAATTGATGTCATTGCCAATAAAATCCATTAGTTCAAACGGTCCCATCCGAAAACCGCAAAGCTCGCGCATGGCCCAGTCGATCGTCGGTTCGTCGGCGATGCCTTCATCAAAAATGCGTAGGGCTTCGCCATAGTAGGGTCGCGCCACCCGGTTGACAATAAAGCCAGGGGTGTCTTTTGCGACAACGGTAGTTTTGCCCCAGCCATCGATGAGTTTTTTACCACGCTCCACCACATCAGGGTCTGTCTGTAAGCCGGGTATGATTTCCACCAGCCGCATGAGCGGGGCCGGGTTGAAAAAATGCACGCCAAGTATGCGCTCGGGATGCTTGAGCGGCGCGCCCATGGCTGAGATCGAAAGCGAAGAAGTATTGCTGGCAAGGATAGTGCTCTTGTCAACAATGGCCTCCATACTCCTGAATGCAATCTGCTTCTGCTCAATGTCTTCTACAATGGCTTCAATGACAATAGAACAATCGCGGAACTCGCTCATGTGATCGGTGAATTTGAGGCGGCTGAACAGTGCATAAGAATCTGCATCTGTCATTTTACCCTTATCTACCAAGGTTTTGAGGGTGGCCTGCACGTTGCGAGTTGCCTTCGTGAGCGCGATGATGAGGTTGTCGCAAATCACCACATTGTGCCCTGCGGCAGCGGCTACCTGTGCTATTCCACTTCCCATTGCGCCCGCTCCTAAAATGCCAATTGTGTCCATGAATTTGAGTGATGGTATGTTTTGAGACTGTTGGAAGTTGGACAATGGACCTTCGGCATTGATTCTTTTTGAATCTAATGGAATAATTTCCATTGTCTACCCTCCAAAAGTAAAAAGGTGTTTGTGCAAGTTTGGGGCGCAAACTTACGAACCCTGCAATCCTCTCTTCCATTTTTTTGGATTTAGGACTATTGGACGTTGGACTATTGGACGTTGGACCGCTGGACATATATTGTGTCAACACTTGGCAAACCATTGCTTTGAATTGTTGTTTTCATTTACCGGGATTACCTTTGTGTTCCAATTTTTGATAAAATGATTTCCCGCACAAAAACATCGTTCGTTTGGCTTTGGACGGCAGCACTATTGAGTGCTTCCGTGGGCGTGAGCGTACAGCAGGTTTATTGCTATTGCGTGGGAAAAACTACCGTCTCGCTTTTTGCTGCAGACGATGCCTGTCAGGCAAACCATGACGATGTTGCTCCATCTCTTTTATCTGAGCATATTGGTACGGGCTGTTGTGCTAAAAAAGTCGCGTCTGCGAAACGTGCTTGTTGCGAAAAGCCTGATTCAGATAAAAAAGGCTGCACCAAAAAGACCACCAAAGTATTCCAGCTTAAGACTGAATTTGAGGTCGCCAATTCAGAATTCAAAAAATTTGATGCCCCCAAAAGCTGGTCAACCACCCCCAGTTTCCTTGCTTTTTCCTCTGCTATTTTAGGGCCTCAAAAAATTGATTTACAAGGTTTTAAACGACCGCCTCCCTCCTTGTCCGGGCGCATGATCTGTGTGCGCCACGGTGTTTTTCGTTGTTAGTTTCCGATTGCTTGTTGATGGAGTAAGGCGAAGATTTTGCCTCGTCCTTACCCCGCTTACTGAAACCTAAGTTTCAGGCAATAAATATATTTCAATCGGAATAACATTCCGGCTTACAAGCAACTTTTGACAATGAAAAATATCCTCACCTTAATCGGCTTTATCGTAGGATTTGGTCCCGGCATCGCGCAGACCGATCCTCTATCCCCCAATACTCAAGCCCCAATTTCTATCATTTCCGGTATCGTTACAAATGAAAAAGAGGAACTGCTCATCGGCGCTTCCATCTTTTGGAAAGACACAAAAGTGGGCACTGTAACCGATACAGAAGGTCGGTTCAGCCTTCCTGCCCGTGATGGAGCGGCTACGCTGGTCGTCAATTACGTGGGTTACACCTCCGCAGAAGTAGAAGTACTGCCCGGAGAAGAAAAAATTTGGGTGGAAGTAAATGGGGTAACCCAGTTACAAGAAGTGACGGTACAGGGTAAGGGTTTCGACACGCACATTTCGACGCTGGGTATCCGCAATGTGGAAACCATTACCAGCAAAGAACTCCGCAAAGCACCCTGCTGCAACCTCTCCGAAAGTTTTCAGACCAATGGCGCGATCGACGTGACCTATGCCAACGCATTGACGGGGGTAAAGGAAATTCAACTCCTGGGTTTGCGGGGCATTTACAGTCAATTCCTGGTAGAAAACCGACCCACCATGACCGGCATTGCGACGCCGTTTGCCTTCGAGTATATCCCCGGAACCTGGTTGAGCGGCATAGATCTGGCCAAAGGCGCAAGCACCGTTAAAAACGGCAACGCGGGCATTACCGGACAGGTAAATGCAGAAATTGTGAAACCTGATGTGGATAAGCCCTTGTTTGTCAATGTGTTCAGCAGCACGGAGGGTCGCGGCGAAGTGAATGTCCATTTGAATAAAAAGGGGGAAACCGCTTCAAACGGTCTCCTGTTGCATGGTTCATTCGTAGAAAACAACTGGGATATGAATGGCGACCATTTCAAGGACTCGCCCAATCGCCAGCAGCTCAACGGCATGTACCGCTGGAAATACGACGGGCCCGCAGGTTGCGCCCAATTCAATGTTCAGGCACTGACCGATCGTCGCCAAAGCGGGCAATTTCAGGACATCGAAGGGTATCAGGGGCCAAGGTTTGAAATTGACCAGCAGAACGACCGTGTGGAGGCCTGGGCGAAGTACGGCAAGGAGCAGTTTTTAGGCAAACAATTCCTTGAACTGGGCAATATAGTGGGAATGTCCTGGCATCGTACCCGTTCGCAATTCGGCCCGAATGCATACGCGGCCGGGCAAAAATCGCTTTACTGGCAAACCCTTTTCCAGGACATCATCAGCAACACGAACCACAAAATTCTGGTTGCTCCTTCGATACAATACGATGATATTCAGGAAAGTGTAAACGAGGGAAATCTCGATCGTCGCGAGTTTGTACCCGGCGTAATGGCAGAGTACACGTTCAGCCGACCCAGCGCACGGATGGAGATTCCAGACCTTGTGGTGGTGTTGGGTGGACGTATAGATTGGAACAGCCGTTTTGGTTGGCAAGCAACGCCGCGCCTGAGCGCCAAGTACAATTTCACGGAAAAAAGCATCGTGCGCGTATCCGCAGGACGAGGTTTTCGTTCGCCCAATGTGATCGCCGAAAATATCAGCCTCTTGGCCAGCAATCGCAATTTTGTTTTCGGTTCTCCAGTCAGCGGGAATACCGAAATTTTAGGACCGGAAGAGGCCTGGAACTATGGCGTGAATTTCACGCAGACTTTCAAAATCGCTCAGCGGGATGCGAGTTTCAGTGTTGATCTATACCGTACCGATTTTGTTCGACAAGTTTTGGTGGATGTTGAACGGCCTCCGATCGACTCGCAACTCTCGGTTTACTTTTACAATTCTACCGGCAAATCGTTCAGTAACAGCCTGTTGCTGAACCTCCAGTATAGCCCCTTGCCAGGTTTGGATGTGAAATTCGCCTTCAAATGGAACGACGTTCGGGCGGAATTTGCCGATGGCCGATTGAAAACACTGCCCTTGGTAGCCCAGCAACGCGGTCTGGTCTCGGTGGACTATACCACGCCCAACAAGATATGGTCGTTCAATACTTATGTCCAGATCGTTGGCCCGCAGCGTTTGCCCGACAACTCGTTTTTGCCCCATGAACTGACCCACGATTTCCCGTCTACAACGCCAACTTTTGCACTATTGAATGCACAGGTGACGCGTAAGTTCGGACAGAATTTTGAACTCTATGCCGGCTGCGAAAACATCACAGGTTACCAGCAGCACCACGTCATCATCAGCGACAGCAATCCGGCTTCCCCGTTTTTCAACGGCTCGCAGGTATGGGCGCCGATGATGCGACAAGTGGGGTATTTGGGGGTAAGGTGGTCGCCAAGTGGTTTGTAAAACGGGAAAATGTAAAACAGGAGAACAGGAAAATATAAAACTATAACCCCCGAGACCCTATCCAGAGCGTTATTCAACGCTTCTTGATTTTATATTTTCCTGTTCTTCGGTTTTGCATTTTCCAGTTTAATTTTTCATTTTCAAAAATTAAAAAATTATGAAATTCATAGTATTTTTCAGCACAATATTCTTCTTCAATCTCGTAAACCTCAGCCCTTCTAATGCACAAACAGACCGAAAACCGGGCATGACCGCAAAATTTACCGTGTATGGTAACTGCGGCATGTGCGAGAAGCGAATAGAAAAAGCAGCAAAGATCAAGGGGGTCTCCGCGGTGGATTGGGATGTGGACACTAAGATCCTCACGGTTCGGTTTGACGAAAATAAAGTGAAACCCCTCAAAATCCACGAAGCTGTGGCCGCTGTTGGGCATGACACCGACAATGTGCGGGCCAAGGATAAAGTGTACAACAAACTGCACAGTTGCTGCCTGTATGAGCGGCCTGCGAAGCTATAAGAAAGTACCAGACTACTGGACATTTTGGTTGAAAAACATGAGCCACCCCGAGATCTCTCGAGGTGGCTTTTCATGTTTCATCCTGGGTGATTTTGTGTTTATCTGAAGCCTGGTCTATTCCTTGATCAATTTCCCGTTCCCCAATAATTTTCCTTGTGCATTTCGGATCTCTGCCCAATACTGAAATAATGGAAAATCGGCAATAGCCTTTTTCTGTGGAAGAATTGGAAAATTTGCGCCAGCAAATTAGTGCAACACTGCCATTGAACGGAGTGGCTGTGCCGCAAAGCAAAACTAGACATTAAAATTCCATTTATTACAACACGATATCATCTTCAATAATTATGAAACCATCTTTTTCTACACTGAAGCGGTAATTATGACCTGTAGTCAAGCCACTCACAGCCGTGGATGTTGAGGAGGTGGTGAATTGTTGGACAAGTTGGCTAGTCGTCTTATCTAACACTGAGACGGTATAATTGCTGCTCCCAGTCCAACCAACCCATGAAAGCGAAACAGAAGTAGAAGAGGTGATAGTCACCGTAAGCTCGGATTCGGTTATTTGCGTGCCGAGTTTTGAAAGATCTGTTGAATGAGCATCAGTAGTGAGGATGCTCATTGCTACTAAAAGTGTAGCTGAAAATAGAAAGGACTTGAGATAATTAAACATAGCAAATCAGTTTAAAGAACGCGTTCAAAACTTAAGGAACGCGGTCGAAACAAAGTAACAGTTTTGGGGTGGCGTTTTTGTCTCTGTCAAGCGACAGGTATGAAAACTAAATCTGTTGCATTTGAAACTTGAACCCGCCATGGAAAAATGAAATCATAGTCGAAATGTTAAAAGAGAGAAACGGGAGGGGGGGGCGAAAATTTTTATACAATTGATTTTTTTATAGATAATTAATACATTTCAGGGTATTCCCCTAATAATAAAGGGTGTTTCCACCTAATCCATTTGAATAAATTTGTTCAAGACCGCAGCTTTGATAGTGGCCTTAGTTTTTTTGATCCAAATTCTCGGGCGTCAGGTCGCTTGAGTCTACTACCAGATGAATTGACTCTGGGTAAAACCCAGTACCGGGTCCATTAGAATGATTCAGGGATACTTAAAAAGTTGGTGGATTTATATCCGATCGAGCTCAAGACGGTTGTTTTCCTTTTGTTTTTTGAATTTAGAAGGCGCTACACCTGTTACTTTTTTAAACTGATTTGACAAATGTGCTACACTACTATAATTCAAGATATAGGAGATTTCAGTCAGGTTGAATTCATCATAGAAAATCAATTCCTTGGCACGTTCAATTTTATTAACTATTAGAAATTGTTCAATGGTGGTACCCATGACTTCCGAAAACAGGCTGGAAAGATAGGTATAGTGATAGTGCAGTTTCCCAGCGATATAAGCGCTAGAGTTAATCTTGTGTGATGTCTCTGGAGTATATACGATTTCAACCACTGCATTTTTTATCCGTTCCACCAGAATGGTTTTCTTGTCTTCCATAAGCTCCAATCCGAATCTCTTCAAGGCGATTCTGAGATGTTCGCGTTGAGAATCTGTGATGTCTTCCTTTATTTCTGCTTCGCCGAGGTTTACGCTGACATAATAGAGTCCAAGTGTTTTCATCTCAGATTCCACAACTCTTTTGCAACAAAGGCTTACCATGTTTTTGATATACAGTTTCATGTGTTGTAATAATTGTAAGGGTGAAAAGATAAAAGAGTACCCCTAGAAAATCTGTTTCATAAAGGCGATTGGTTGTATGATTGGTGATTTTATAAAACCAACACTGCAAATGTCCAATACCCCTACCCTTGCCGCAAATACAAAAAACTATCAATGCCGATTTTTTTTTGTATTAAAAAATTGATTTACAATGATTTAAATAGACATTCGCCGGAGGTAATACTGAATTAGCACCCCCTCCTCTAAATCAACAAAAAGTATGATCACATCGCTCCTCGTCCGCGCCTTTCAGCAACTTCCGGCCAAAGAATCCAAAGCTTTAGTGGAATTCGTGCGCTGCCCACTCTTCAACCGCCGCCCGGAAGTCACTCGCATATTCGAACATCTGGCCGCGTATGTTGGTAAGCCTGCCCAAAAGGCATTTGCCGCCGAAAAGTTGTTCGAAGCTGCATTTCCCGGCGAGGTTTATGACAATCGCCGCCTGCGTCATGGGATGTCATATGCACTAAATGCTTTGCGCCAATATTTAGCACTGGTTGAATGGCAGTCAGACAAAGCGGAATGCCAACAGACTCTGGTGCGAGCGCTCCGCAACCGTGGTATGGACAAACTCTTCGATAAAGCACTGGACAAGGCAGCAACCCAGGGTGAAAAGCAAAATGTTCGGGATGCCCAACACCATTTTCACCAATACCAACTCCATCAGGAAAAGCTCGAGCACAAGGCACGTCACGAACGTTCAGCCAGCCTGAATCTCCAACCCCTGCCGGACGAACTGACCACTTTTTATGTGTCCGAAATGCTGCGCCACGCTTGTTCGGCGCTCATGCATCAGGCTGTGGCAGGCCAAACCTACCACATGCAATTATTGGGAGCCATTCTGGGTGTGGTAGAGCAAGGGCCCATGCTCGAAACCCCTGCGGTTGCGGTCTACTATCATGCCTATCGGATGTTGCAATCGCCGGAGGAAGACCAGCCTTTTGAACAGTTAAAGCAATTGCTGGCCCAACACGAAGACCGCTTTGAACAAGTTGAAATGCGCGGGCTTTACCTCATGGCCATCAATGGTTGTATCCGTAGGATGAACTCGGGCAAACGGGCTTACATCCGCGAGGCATTTGAAGTATACCAGGCTGCACTGGAGCGCAACTTCCTGACAGAAAATGGTTTTCTGTCCAGTTTTACCTTTAAAAACATTATACGGGCCGGGGCGGCATTGGGCGAACATGAATGGACAGAGCAATTTATAGAGCAGCATCGAAACGCACTCCACCCGCGCGAACGCGACAACGCTTACCGCTACAACCGCGCTTTTCTGTATTTTCAAAAAGCAGATTACGCCCAAGCAATGCCCTTGCTCCAACAAGTAGAAATGGAAGACCCGCTCAACAACCTCCATGCCCGCCGTATGCTCGTGCGCAGTTACTTTGAACTCGGTGAGCAAGATGCACTTGAATCACTTTTGCAGAGTTTTGGGGCATATCTGAACCGTCAGAAAAACCTCGGGTATCATCAGGAGCTCAACCTGAATTTTGTGCGCTTCATGCAACGGTTAATCAGGCTAGTGCCGAATGATGAAGCGGCCAAATCATCTCTCAGGAAAGAGGTCGCTGCCGAAAAACAAGTGGCGGAGCGGGAATGGCTACTGGAGAAAATGGGGGGATGATGTTATAGCTTTGTGCCGAAATGGGTGTTTTCACACAACGCCACTATGGCACAACGCAAAGATTGAGGTATCGCGGCATTCAGGCGGCTAAAGTAGCATCCGCTTTGATTCGAGCCGCAAACTCAGGATGGAGCGGAATGCATATCCTGGAAAATGAGTCCTTGTTATTGGAAGGCGACTTTAGTCCACTAAATTCTCCGCCATCCTGATAAAAAACTCCATCGATTCCGGATTTCGCATAGAATCCCGGTTATATGCCTTGTTCAAGGGCTTTCGTTGCAAAATCTTCTTCACCGGGGTTTCCATTTTTTTGCCTGAAATGGTGTAGGGCACATCGGGTATCTCCAGAATATCGTCCGGCACGTGGCGCGGACTGTAGGCGGTGCGGAGGGCTGTTTTGATTTTGGTTTTTATCTCATCCGTGAGGGAATGACCGGGACTGAGCGCAACAAAAAGCGGCATCCAATCCGAGCCATCAGGGCGTTCCAAATTAATGATGAGGGTATCTTTTAGCTCAGGGATCTGATCCAGTGCGCGGTAAATTTCTGCGGTGCCAATACGCACCCCTTGTCGATTGAGTGTCGCATCGGAGCGACCCAGAATGACGAGGCTATCTCGCTCGGTGATTTGTATCCAGTCGCCATGGCGCCAAACCCCTGGGTAATGCTCAAAGTATGATGCGCGGTATTTCGCGCCATCGGTATCGCCCCAAAAAAAGACGGGCATGGAGGGCATGGGTTTGGTCACCACCATTTCACCCACTTCGCCGGGGGGGACAGAAAGACCTGCTTCATCCCAACTTTCCATCGCGCAGCCCAGGCATCGACACTGAATTTCTCCCTGATAAACAGGTAGTTGCGGATTTCCACCGACCCAGGCTGTGCAAACATCCGTACCACCAGCCATGCTCGACAGCCATACATCGGGCTTGATGTTTTCATAGACCCAGCCAAAGGCTTCGGGCGGCAGTGGCGAGCCGGTAGAGCCGATACTGCGTAAATGGCTCAGGTCAAAATCTGTCTTTGGAGAAATCCCCGCTTTCATACAACTGACCAAAAACGGGGCGCTGGTACCAAAATGGGTCACCTTGGTTTTTTCGGCCAGCTCCCACAATACGTTCATGTTTGGGAAACCCGGACTGCCGTCGTAGAGCACAATAGTCGCCCCGGCGAGCAAAGCGCCCACGGTGAAATTCCACATCATCCAGCCCGTAGTGGAATACCAGAAAAACCGCTCGCCGGGCCGAATGTCGTTGTGGAAATGCAGGTACTTCAGATGCTCCAGCAAATTACCGCCATGGGAGTGAACGATGGCTTTCGGAATGCCCGTAGTGCCGGAAGAGTAGAGGATCCAGAGGGGATCTGAGAACGATGAACGATGAACGATGAACTTTTGGATCGTGTTGAAACTACCTGGTTCCACATAACTACTTCTTTATCAACTAGAAGCGTTGCATTTTCGTCGAGGAATGGAACGAAAATCACCTTCTCCACGCTGGGCAGGAGTTCACAGATCTCGCGCACGGTTTCGCGTTTATCGAAGGCTTTGCCGCCGTAGGCGTAGCCGTCTACTGCGATAAAAATCCTGGGCTGAATTTGGGCAAAACGGTCTGCTACACTCGCGGCGCCAAAGTCCGGCGAACAGCTTGACCAGATTGCTCCAACCGACATGGTGGCCAGCACAGCCACCACGGCATGGGGCGAATTGGGTAAAAATGCCGCCACGCGGTCGCCGGGCTGAATGCCGCTTTCCCGGAGAAAATGAGCGAGCGACGCCGTCTGGTTCTCCAGTTCGACCCAGCTCATTTCAGTCAATGCATGGCGTTCGCTTTGAAAAATAATGGCTGGGCGGATGTCGGTCTTTTGGCGGAAGACATGCTCGGCATAATTGAGGGTAGCGCCTTCAAACCATTGAAAGTCAGGCATTTGATTTCCAGAAAGCACCTTTGAATAAGGTGTGTGGTGTTCAATTTTGAAATATTCCCACAGACTTTCCCAGAAGTCGGCGATGTGGTCGGTGCTCCATTTCCAGAGTGCGGGGTAATCGTCGAAATGCAAATTCTTTTCTTGAGCCAGCCACTGGGTGTAGCGGGCCAGGTTGCAGTCGCGCAGGAGTGTGCGGCTGGGCTGCCAGAGTAGTTTGGGTGTCGGGACGGAGGTGTCGGGCATAGTAGCAAAAGTTGATCGCTAAACGGTTGCAGTTCAGGAATTCAGACCTCGTGAAGAATAGGTTACGGTTGCGCAAAGTTCAAAACTTTGATGGAGTACGCTGTGTTTGCTTATTTTTGTCCAGCAAAAAATATAGACCCATGAAAGAATATGCTTTGACCAATATGAAGCCTATGAGCGTCGAAGACTACATCGAGTCAGAAGAACGCTCGGAAATTCGGCACGAATTCATTGATAACCAATTGATACCTATGCCCGGAACAACGGACGACCACAATGAAATCTGTTTCAATATTAAAAACGCCCTCAAACAAATCATTAAAAATTTGCGGGTCTATACCGAAAGCGTAAAGGTGCAAATTGCGTCACAAAAGGATTACACCTATCCCGATGTGATGATTGCTCCTGATCCACGCGACCAAACAAACAAATACATCAAACAATATCCTACTGCCATCTTTGAAGTTATCTCCAGGACTTCCAGAATAGAAGATTCTGTTGATAAATTTGTCCGCTACAAAAACATCGAATCTCTTCAAAATTACATCTTGGTAGATTCCGAAAAAGGATGGGTGGAAGTGCGCTTCAAAACCACTGAAGGCGAGTGGGAGTCCAATACTTACCAATTGTCAGATGAGCGTTTCCCAATTCCAGTACTGGGGATATCCCTAAATTTTTCGGATGTGTACGATGGTGTCCGTTTTCAGTAATGCAAAAAATTTAGACCCATGAAAGAATATGCTTTGATCGATACGAAGCCGATGAGCGTCGAAGAGTACATCGAATTTGAAGAGCGCTCGGAAATTCGGCACGAATTCATTGATAACCAATTGATACCAATGCCCGGAACAACCCGCATTCACAACACTATTTGTTTTCTGCTTCGCACCTTACTCTTTCAATTATTGAAGGGGAAGAACTATTTAGTTTTTTCTGAAAACATCAAGGTTCAAATTGAGCATTCAAAAGACTACACCTATCCAGACATTGTGGTCACGAATGACCCGATTGATTTGGACGGTAATGATGCTTACTTTATTAAACACCCTTGTGTCATTATCGAAGTCCTCTCCAAAACCTCCCGTATTGAGGATTCTGCCGACAAGTTTATCCGTTACAAAAAAATCGCTTCACTCCAGAATTACATCCTGGTAGACTCTGAAAAAGTGCTGGTGGAAGTGCGCTACAAAACCACCGAAGGTGATTGGGAGGCCAACACCTACCTGAGCTCTGATGAGCATTTCCCGATACCAGCCCTGGGTTTAGTGCTAAACATAGAGGACGTGTATGAAGGAGTCAAATTCTTATGAATCATCTCGCCCACTGCTTTCTTTCCTTTGGCGATGAAGACATTCTCCTCGGCAATTTTATCGGTGATTTTGTGAAAGGCCACGACTGGGAAAAATACCCCAGGCCCGTACAACGCGGCATATTGCTCCACCGCGCCATAGATTTCTTTACCGACCACCATCCGCTCACCGATCGAAGCGTAAATCGTATCCGACCCTTTGCCAGACGTTATGCGCCCCCGTTTGTAGACATCCTTTACGATCATCTGCTGGCCATTCACTGGGAAAAGCATACTTCAGAGCCGTTTTTAGACTTTGTTGAAAAGACCTACGCCCAACTCGAGAATCGGGCTTCAGAAATGCCTCCCGTTCTTCGCGAACGGCTGCCTAAAATGCTTGCGGGCCAATTTCTCCACGGGTATACCCAACGGAAAGGACTGGAATGGGTGCTCCATAAATTTAGCCAACGAATTACTGGCCCATTTGACCCACAAGCCGTAGCGGATGCATTCTTTCAGGAAATTGACGGCTATTCAGAAGATTTTAAGGTCTTTTTTCCTGAGCTGGTCGCGCACGCCGAACTATTCTTGCATCAAAACAGGTAGTTTTGCCCGGTGCTGATTCACGTTAAAAATATTCTATTGGGGCTGTGTTGCCTGCTTGTTGTGAAGGTAGGGGCACAACGAGCCCCGCGTTTGCGCAATTTCCAACCGACCGATTATGAGGGGCAAAACCAGAATTGGTCGCTTGCTCAATCGCCGGAAGGCTGGTTGTATGCAGGCAACAATGGCATGCTCATGGAGTTCGACGGAACACGCTGGCGAAATTTTACATTGCCAGAAAAACAAGCCGTTCGTACCGTCGCCATGGGTCGCTCAGGGGAGGTTTTTTGTGGTGGATTTGCGGAGTTTGGCTTTTGGGCGAAAGATATTTCGGGAAAGTTGATCTATACTTCCTTAAGCGCACAATTGGGGGAAGGTCAGGTAGGTAAGGAGGAGATCTGGCATATTCTGGTGCTGCCGGAATACGTCTTGTTTCAATCTTTTTCTACGCTTTACAAGTATGATTATCAAAGGGTTGTGCCAATAAAGCCGCCCAATGCGATCATGTTCGCCCAGGCGGTAAATGGGCAGGTCGTATTGCCCGTCATTGAGCGCGGACTGTATGAATTATTGCCCGATAATACCTTTCGGGAACTGCCTGGTTCGGATTTGTTGAAGGATAAAATCGTTCAATTTCTTGTGCCCAATGGCCGTGGCGGTATTTGGGCAGGCACTTCCAGCAATGGAATATTTGAGATCCAGCACGGGCAATGCAAGGCATGGAGCGACCCGCTTAACGATGTTTTTCGCAAAAAACAACTCAATAAAGCCATTGCGTTACGCGGCGGCGGATGGGTTTTCGGTACCATTCTCGATGGTGCATACATCTTAGACCCATCGGGGCAGCTGCGCGGTCATCTCCACCGCGAAAACGGACTCCAAAATAATACCATTCTGGCACTTTTAGAAGATCGCGACGGCAACCTCTGGCTGGGACTCGATCGGGGTATTGACTTTGCAGCATTGCGATCCCCGCTCAGCTTTTTCACGGATCAAACGGGTAAAATTGGTACGGTATACACCGCCGCCTTGCACCAGGACAATCTTTATATCGGCACCAATCAAGGTGTTTTTAAGACGCAATATCCTTCGCCCATAAAGCCAGCCGCTTTTACCTTGGTGGAAGGTTCTCAGGGACAGGTGTGGCAACTACAGGTATTTGACGATCAATTGATTTGTGGACATAACAGTGGCACATTTATCGTAGAAAGAAATGTTGTCCGACGAATATCCAACATCACAGGCGGATGGTGTGCGGTGCGTCTGGCAGGACAGTCCGGCAGGTTACTACAAGCAACCTATACTGGCTTAGTATTGTTTGAAAAGCAAAAAACCGGATCCTGGGCGTTTGCCCGACGTGTTGGCGGCTTTGGCGAACCCTTGAAAAAGATAGCCTTTGACGAAGCCGGAAATCTTTGGGGCGCGCACCCCAATAAAGGACTTTTCCGCCTCCGCTTAAGCGAAGATCTTTCACAGGTCCGGGAGTTCAAAACTTTTACCCGCAATGATGGTCTGCCAACAGATTTCCAACTTGGACTCAGCGTTATAGCTGATAGCACTGAAGACATGTTGGTGGTCAATGCATTACCCACCGCAGTTCGACTGCGCAAGGATTCCGGGAGTACCACTTTTGAACCCTTGACTAAACCTGTTGCGGCAAGAAAATGGCTCCCTGGACGAGATGGGGAGCGATTCGCACTGGACGGGAGTGGGCTTTGGCTTTTAAGCCCGGGTGGACGAATTCAAAAGATCCCGCTGGCGCTTGTTCCTACTTTTGAAAATGTGATAACGCTCTCCAACGGCGAATACCTTTTCTGTCTGGAAAATGGTTTTGCATTGCTCAACAAGGATTCATCGGCTGCTCAAGCCCATCAACAAGCCCTGCCCGCTACCGTTGTAACTAGGATAAAGATATCTGATAATCAGTCGTTTTTACCCGCAGAGAATTTATCATTTGCTTACCGGAACAATAGTCTGGAGTTCCAGTTTGCGCAGCCATTTTACGAACATCCTGTACGGTTTTCCTGGTTTTTAGAGGGTTTCTCCAGATCATGGTCGCCCTGGATATTCATGTCCGAAAAAGAATTTACCAACCTTCCTCCAGGACGTTACACCTTTCGGGTGCGAAGTGAAACCGGGGGCGAGGAGGCGGTGGTCAGATTCCGGATTGAGCCGCCCTGGTATCGTTCTGTTTGGGCAATTGGCGCCTATTCTCTGCTTTTTATGGCTTTATTCTGGCAGCTGGAATTGTACAATCGGCGTCGCCTGGAGCGGCAACGTCAGCGCCTGGAAGCCGAAAAAGAAAGAGATATCCTGGTATTGGAGGTAGAAAACAAAAGCCGCGAACTCTCGAACGCGGCCTTCAACCTCATTCGGAAGAACGAGGCCCTTCAAAGTCTGAAAGACAATCTGCTGGATTCTAAAAACGAGCCGCGCGCACTCTCCAAACTCGTCCGGGAAATCGATGCTCACCTGGAGGGCGACCACGATTGGGAGATCTTTGAACAGTCGTTCAACCGTGTACACGACGATTTTTTCAAACGACTGATGCTCGAGTACCCTGATCTCACCCCCGGCGACCTTAGATTGGCGGCCTATCTGAAAATGAACCTCTCCTCCAAAGAAATCGCCCCACTCCTCAACATTTCTATCCGGGGCATCGAGAACAAGCGTTATCGGCTGCGTAAAAAACTGGGCTTGCCTGAAGAGGCGAATCTGACAGAATTTATCATGTCGTTTTGAGCGCCCGTAAAGCGCCCTAAAACTTCTTCTCCACCCCAAGCACAAACATTTGCGGAATGCCCACTTTAATCCCCTGCGGACGGCGGGATGCGATATAACGCGCATCCGTCAGGTTTTTCACCGTGCCAAACACACTCATTTTCCATTTGGGAATGCTATAACGGACAGACCCATCTGCTACAAAATAGGCCGGAATTACGCCACTACGCCCATCAGCACCGGGCGTTATGGTGTTCAGATCATTGGTAAACTGTTTGGACACCTGAGTGCTGCTCAATTGAATTTCAAGGTTCCAGGGCGCCACAAAACCGATGGTTTGTGTATTCAGCCATTCAGGTGCATAGGGCAATCGTTTGCCCCAAAGGTTTTCCTTTTCTGTCCCGACAAAACGGTCAGAATTGTACGTTGCTTGGGCATAAGTGACATTCCCTTGCCAATAAATGGAGTATTTTGACTCAAACAAGGATCCAAAATCAATGCGCAAAGATGCTTCTGCGCCAACATGCTTCGTCCGGCCGGCATTGGTATAACCATTACCGGAACCGCCGGAAGATTCCGATACCGGGATCACTTGCTTGTCAAAATCAAGGTAAAAACCGGTCAACTCGCCTTCAATGCTTTTAGACAAAACACTGCGAATGCCCAATTCGTAGTTCCAACTTTCCTGTGCATCCAAAGGGAAAACCTCACCGGCAGTAGACAGTGAATTTTTGATCGCAGGCGGGGCAAAACCTTTGTGCAATCCTCCAAAAACGGTAGCATTTTTATTGAAAGTATAATTGAAACCCAAGCCGGGAATCAAAGCGCTGACGTGGCTGGGCGCCGTGATATTGGTGTCGCGGTAAGTACCGGAGGCCGTTTTATACAAGTAAATACTGCGCTCGAAGTGATAATCCTCCATGCGCAAGCCGGCGGTAATGCTCAATTGTTTGCTCAGCGCGAATTTATTTTGAACAAAACCACTGACGGCATAACCTGGACGCACTTCATCTCGCACCAAAGCGCCTGATCTGGCATCCGGGCGTTTGCCGAGCAGCTCCTGCTCATGTGCTTGTTCAGAAATTACGCGTACACCGACGTCCAACTGGCTTTTTTGCTGTCCAATTTTATAATCCCAGGTCAGTTTGGTTTCTGCTCCGCCTACCTGGAAAGAACGGTTTCGATAGAGCGTCTCATTTTGCATAAAGATCGCGCCATTGGGAGTATTTATATCGCCCCATACTACCCCGGTTTGATTTGCGGCGTTTGGGTTGCTGGAAAAACTTTGCCTACGCCAATCGCGACTGATGGTGTATAGATACCCGGCAGTAGTCAGCCTTAAGTTTTTGGATATGAAGTACTTGTGTGTAGCGCTGAGGGCATAACGACTCACCTTCAATTGATCGTCCGGAGCCATCACCGGGTAATATTCCCCTTGGTCGAACATGGGTTGCGTGAGGCCGAGGTAGGTAGAATTGGAGCTTTCATTGTAAACCTGAAATTTCAGTCCAAGGACAGATTTTGGACTCAATATCATCCGGAATTTAGCATTCAGATCGTGCACATCGAAGCCCGTTACCCCGATCTGATCGGCACGTTTATACTGGTATTGAACGGCCAGGCCAGTATTGCCCATGGTCGTTCCGTATCCCAGGAGGGCGCCAAAATACCCCCCCGATCCGCCGCGAAGTTCAATCTTGGCCTCTGGAGCAGCAGGTGGATCCGCCGTGATGTAGTTGACTACACCACCTATGGTCCGTGGGCCGAACAAGATCTGACCACTTCCTTTTACCACTTCCAGAGCCGACATGCGGTCCATGGAGGGTGTATAATACAATTCTGGTTCGCCATAAGGATTGAGTTGCACCGGAATACCATCCTCCAGCACCAGCACGTTGGCACTTCGATCCGGGTCGAGGCCGCGGATGCCTATATTGGCACGCAGGCCGATGCCTTCTTCGTCTACGACATTGACGCCGGGCAGTTTGCGGAATATTTCGTTTCCGCTGATGGCAAGGACCCGCCGTAGCTCGATCGGTTTGACGTATGAAGCAGAGCCTGGCACGCCGCTTAACAGACGGTCTTTTTGGGCGATTACGGTGATTTCGGAGGCCTCAATCAACATAAGACTGTCCGTGCTGTTTATTTGGCCTTGGATGGGATGTAAATCAATCAGGGTCAGAAAGGGTAAAAGGAAGGAAGGCTTCATTTTTGTATCAATGTTTAATGCTTATCTGGACTTTGTAAAAATTAGGCGCAAATGTACTTTCTCCTTCCATATATGCAAATGAAAAAAATCATTTCTCCCGCTGATTTTCGTCAATTCTTCCTGACAATTAAAAACCAGGGCACAGCAGAATTTCTCAAAAAGTGCAATCAATCATGGGTTAATCGGGGTGTATAGTGCGTGTTTTTGCCAGTTTTTGTCATGGCGTAGTAGTGGTGAGGTGTGTTTTTCTTTGAAAAGAGTGTGCTTGTCATAATTTCATGCTGCCCAAAAACAAAGCGCCCCAATTATTTCCTGAAAATGAAAAAGGAATGTCTAATCGTGTAAACAACATTATGTCCCAAGCCTTTTCCGCATTTTTACTCCTCTTTTTTGTCCATGCCTGTGCATTGGCTCAAACTCCTTCTGTCCCGGCAGGCTTGGTCGCTACGGGATATGAACAACACATTGAGCTGAACTGGCAAGCCAATGCGGAGCCCAATGTGACGGGGTACAAAATCTACCGCTCCACCAATGGCGGCGCATCGTTTGATTTTTTAAAACTGGTTGGTAGAGAGCCCATTACAACGGACTGGACCGGGGACGAAGGGCAAAATCTAAGTCGTCATTATAAAATAACAGCAGTGGCAGGCGCCGTAGAAAGCGGCTTTTCTGACGAAGGTTCGGCCACCACGCATCCCATGAACGACGATGAATTGCTAGAAATGACCCAGCGCGCCACCTTTCGTTATTTCTGGGATTTTGCCCATCCAGTCAGTGGTCTCGCCCGCGAACGCTCCAATGGAAATCCGAATACTGTGACCACCGGAGGTTCCGGATTTGGCATCATGGCCATCATTGTTGGCGCAGAACGCGGCTGGGTTACCCGGGACGCAGCCCTGGATCGAATGATTCAAATTGCTTCTTTTTTGCAGTTCTCCGATCGGTTTCATGGTGTTTTCCCGCACTGGATGAATGGTACAAATGGCAATGTGGTTCCGTTCAGCCAATACGACGATGGCGGCGATTTAGTGGAAACTGCTTTTCTAATGCAGGGATTGCTGGCTGCACGGGAATATTTTGACCAAAACACCCCCCTGGAATCGGCGCTTAGAGATGTTATCACCGATTTATGGGAGGAAGTAGAATGGGATTGGTATCGCAAAAACAACAGTTCGGTGCTCTACTGGCACTGGTCGCCCAACTACGGCTGGCAGATGAATTTTGCCTTGCGTGGCTTTCACGAGGCGCAAATTGTGTACATACTGGCTGCGGCTTCCCCGACGCATCCGGTGCCTGCAAGTTTGTATCATACGGGTTGGACCTCCTCGAATTACGTCAACAACAGCATTCACTTTGGCCACAAGATCTATTGTGGTCCCTTCGGTGGTGGCCCAATGTTCTTTGCACACTACTCCTATCTGGGTTTCGATCCGCGTGGACGCAAGGATTCTTTCTGCAATTACTTCGTGCGCAACCGCAATCATGCCCTGATCCAGCAGGCGTACTCCATTGCTAATCCAGAAAATCATGAGGGATACTCCGCAGATTGCTGGGGGCTGACTTCCTGCGATGGCCCAAATGGCTATTCCGCCCACGATATATACCCGTCCAACGATGACGGTACGGTTGCGCCTACCGCAGCCCTCTCCAGCATGCCTTATGTCCCACAGGAAGGACTGGCAGGGCTCCGTTATTTCTACCGGGTCCAGGGCGAACGATTGTGGGGGGCCTATGGATTTTACGATGCTTTCAACCTGGACCAAAACTGGTTCGCTACTTCCTATCTCGCCATCGATCAGGGCCCAATTATCGCCATGATCGAGAACCAGCGTACAGGCTTGCTCTGGCAATTGTTCATGCAAAATCCGGAAATCGCTCCGGCACTACAAGCCATTGGTTTTCAACCGGATAGTTCGCCTGCAGAAGAGGCCTTTATGGAGAAAAACGGTTTTGATGTGCTGCTTTATCCCAACCCTTTGTCCACAAATGGAGGGCTACTGCAGCTCGAATGCGCTGTGTTGGAAAAACAAAAACTGACGGCGCATATCGTGGACGGTGAAGGTAAGGTGGTGCAAACGTTGTTTGCCAACAGAGCGCTGTCAACCGGTGTTTTTCAGGAACAATACCGGATTGAGGGACTCCCGCGAGGGATCTTTTTTGTGGAGATAAAAAATGGCGCGGGAGGGGTCTGGGTGGGAAAAATAGTAATGGTGGACTAGCTAAGTTGTTTTTTGCCACGAATTGCACTAATTTGCACTAATTTATTTTCGTGTAAATTAGTGCAATTCGTGGCAAACCAAACACCGCATACCTGTAACTAAATCATTTTCACACATAACCAATTATAAAAAAAGTGCGTATGAAAAATTTCTTTATCACAGCATTGCTTTTGATCTTCGGCACCCTGGGCGTTTCCGCTCAGGTTTGCTACGCCGATTTCGAAGGACCCGGCCTTAACTTTCTCGGCCTTGACGGGGTGCTGACCTCCCCGGTGCCTAACCCCAATCCAAACGCGATCAACTCCAGCGCCAACTGCGCCAAGTATGTGAAATCAAATATGCATGCTTACAGCCTCATTCTGGCGGACAACGGCGCGCCGTTTGACCTCTCGGTGAACAACCAGTTCAAAATTGACATACTCGCCACTGTGCCGACACAGTTTATTTTCAAACTCGAAGGCTCAGGCGGAGGGTTTGAGAAGACGATAGACATAGTGGTAGCGGGTGAATGGGTAACCTACACGATTGACTTCAGTGCACAGGCCTTCAACCCAGGCTTGAGCAAAATTGTCATGTTTTTCGATCCTGGTGTTGAGACGAGCAGCGACACCTATTACTTTGACAATGTGTGCGCTGGCAATGGACAGATTTGTCATGCAGACTTTGAAGGCCCGGGACTCAATTTTCTAGGCCTCGACGGAGTCTTGACCGCTCCGGTGCCGAATCCTACCCCAAATTTCGTTAACAACAGCGCAAACGTAGCGCAGTATGTGAAGTCGGATATGCATGCCTACAGCCTTATTTTGGCCGACAATGGTACGCCCTTCGATCTTTCGGTTAATAACCAGTTCAAGATCGACGTGCTGGCTTCTGTCCCTACGCAGTTTATTTTCAAGCTCGAAGGCGCTGGTGGCGGATTTGAGATCACCAAAAACATCGCCGTTACGGGTGCCTGGCAGACCTACACTTTAGACTTCAGTGCTCAAGCGGCCAATACCGGGCTGAGCAAAATCATCCTGTTTTTCGACCCGGGTGTGGAAACGAGCAGCGATACCTATTACTTTGACAATGTGTGCACAGTGCCAAATCCGTGCCCGAACGACACCCCCGATCCTAACATGATCGACGACTTCGAGTGCAATCGTAACGCAACTTATACAGGCGATTGGAGCTTTTTATCTGTTGTGACCAATCCGGCCCCTACGGTTGATAACAATTCGGCAAAAGTGGGCAGATTTGATGATCCAAGCGGCCCTGGAACGGAATGGTCCAACATCCAGATTGACTACGAAAACCCGATTGATCTCAGCGTGCGTAACCGATTCTCCGTGCAAGTATGGGCGCCCAAAGCAGGCAACCTGCTCATCAAACTGGAGGGCGGACCGAATGCTCCGATGGAAGTAGCAACCCAGGTTACAGAACTGAACAAGTGGGTCACCTACACGGCAGACTTCAGCAGCCAGATCGGCAAAGGCCACAAGAAATTTGTCATCTTCTTCAACGCCGGCGTCAATGGAGAGCCCGGCGATGTGTATTACATTGACAACATCAAACTTTCGCCGAAACCTTCTGCGCCGCCAATTGAAGATTTCCAGGGCGGCATCCACCTCGGATGGCAGGCATTGGATCAGAATGAACCCATTCACGGTGTGTTCCAGGGTCCGATCAATAACCCCAGCCCGAACGGCGTGAACAACTCTACACAGGTGGGTTGTTATACCAAAGGCTCGTCGGCATTTTCCACATTGCAGGGTATTTCGCTGACCAATTTTGACCTGTCAGTTTACGGGCAGATCAATCTGGATGTACTCAGCCCACAAGGTGGTGGAACGGTTACGCTCATCCTCAGTTCGGCTACGGAAGGCAACAAAGAAGCAGAGGCAACCATCACCACTCCTGGCGAATGGGAAACCCTCAGTTTTGACTTTTCGGCCTTTAGCGGAATCACCAATTTTAGCGAAGTTCGCATCATTTTCAATGCTGGTACAGTCAATGCAGGCCAGACCTGGTATTTTGACAATCTGGGACAATCAGAAGTTACCATTGACCCCTGTGTTGACGTTGTGCCGATTCCGAATATTATTGATGACTTCGAATGTCAGCGCAACTATGGTTACGGTGCAGGCAACGACCAACTTTCGGTGATAAACAACCCACACCTTGAGCCAGCCAATGGCTCGCTCAAAGTCGGCGAATACAAAGATCCAGCCAATGAACCATGGACGGCGCTTTGCGTCCTTTTCCCCGACGGTATTGACTTCTCGCTTTACAATCACCTGAGCATGCAGGTGTATGGCCCTGCCGAAGTGCCTATGCTTTTCAAACTCGAAGGCGGCTCTTCGCCTGCGATGGAAATTTGGGACACTCTCCACAGTACCAACACCTGGCACAAATTCGACATTGACTTTAGCGCAGCAGTGGGGCAAGACCACAAGCGGCTCTGTGTCTTTTTCAATGCTGGTAAAGACAACCCCGAAACCACTTACTTTATTGACAATATCCGCTGGGCCCGCGCCGGCTACAATGGCTGTATCGTCGACCACGAGACAGCGGCCACAACGCTTGATTTTAAATATTTTGCAAATGGTCACCTGGAAGCAGAAGGCTATCAATTTGAAGTGGTTGACAATCCAAATGCATCAGGAATCAACGCGAGTTCCAAAGTAGGTAAATTTGTGAAGGCCAGTGATGGCGCGCCATTTGCCGGGATGTACTCTTCACCTGACTTGGAAGCTCCGATTGATTGGAAAGGTGTAAAAACAGTGAAAGCCAAAGTCCTCATGGATCATATTGGCAACTTCGCCGTGAAAGTGGAGGGTTCCGCTACGGGCGCACCTGCGTTTGAGATCGCGGTTGCCAACACACTGATCAATCAGTGGGAAGCACTCACGTTTAACTTTGCCGCAGTGCCAGACAATGGTGAATACCGCCGAATCACCCTGTTCTTCGACCTTGGTTTTGATGCTACGGGCACAGATGTGACTTCCTACTTCGATGATATTGTAATTGGAGATGGGCAATGCATAACGGTGAGTACGTTCAACCCTGCCGATGCTGCGCCAATGCGCGTATCACCCAATCCAACGGCAGATTACCTGTTGGTTGAGAATATGGAAGGTGTAGTACGTCTTGAAGTGTTCGACCTTGTTGGCCGCCGCGTTGCAGTGGCAAACACCTCAGGTGACACCTATACTGATCTCGATGTTTCGCAATTCCCTGTTGGCATGTACTTGCTGAACGGTTTCGACCGCACAGGAGCGCTGATTGGCAAAGCGAAGTTTGTAAAAAAGTGAGTTTAGTTTGATAAGCCTTGGTGGTGGCATGGCCTTTAGGCCGTCGGGAAATGCGCTGTTTACAGCGTATAATAAAGCAGTCAGGGGCGTAAACGCCCCTTTTCCCGACGGCCTGAAGGCCGTACCACCGCTACAAGACAGCCTTTCACCTCATTTTTTGCCGAACCATTTCTATGAGAAAATCCCCCCTTATTTTTTTGCTCGTGCTGCTGGCTTACTATGCAGTTTCGGCACAGACACAGCCTGCTCCCATCGGTGGGGAGAAACTGCTTTTTAGTCTAGATGAAGTTCAAAAACGGCATTTTCTTTATTTTTGGGAACTGGCGCACAAAACCAATTTCCAAATTCCGGACCGATATCCTACCGACGATTTTTCGAGTATCGCGGCCACAGGATTTGGGCTTTCGAGTTATTTGATCGGTGCAGAAAGAGCTTGGATTACCCGTGCCCAGGCAGCAGAACGGGTCCTGAAAACACTTGAATTTCTAAAAAATTTACCGCAAGGCCGGGAGGCCAGCGGCGTGGCGGGTTATCACGGTTGGTTTTATCATTTCCTGAACACACAAACCGCGCTCCGTTACAAAACAGTAGAACTTTCGAGCATTGATACAGGTCTGCTGATGGCGGGCGTACTGTCGTGCATGACTTATTTTGATCAGGACATTCAAACTGAAGCGGACATCCGCAAAACTGCCGATTACTTGTTTCGTCGCGTAGAATTCGACTGGTTCTTGAACGAACAAAACCGCCTGAGCATGGGCTGGTTTCCGGAACGCGACGGATTTTTAGCCGCCGATTGGCGCGGCTACAATGAGGCCATGATTTTAAATATCATGGCCCTGGGTTCACCCACCCACCCCATACCGGCCAAAACCTGGGAAATGTGGTGCGAACCCTATTTTCGCGCTGAATTTAAAGGTCAGGACCATGTGAATTTTGGTCCGCTTTTCGGTCACCAATACAGCCATTGCTGGATTGATTTCCGGGGAATTCAAGACCCATACATGAAAAAAATGGGCATTGATTATTTTGAAAATTCTCGCCGCGCCACCCTTGCCCAAAGGCAGTACGGCATCGAAAATCCTGGAAAGTTCAAAGGTTATGGCCCCAATATCTGGGGACTTACCGCTGGCGATGGCCCTGATGCAGACATGCTCCACGAGGGTAAAAAAATCTTCTGTCCCGGTTACGGTGCACGGGGTGTTGCCATTGATTATCAGGAAGATGATGGCACCATTGCGCCTACTGCGGCGATTGCATCATTGCCTTTTGCACCTGAAGTTTGTCTGCCCGCTTTGGAAGCGATGTGGAATCGCTGGCCCGTTGGCAAGTACGGGTTCTTTGATGGCTACAACGAGACATTCACAGAGATCCACCGTTCACCAAAGGCTCAACCCGGTTTCCCGTTTTGGGTGGACAAAGACTATCTGGGCATTGACCAGGGGCCCATCGTGTTGATGCTGGAGAACTACCGCTCCGGTTTTCTCTGGGATTTGATGAAACGCAATCCGTACATCGTGCAAGGCCTGAAACGCGCGGGATTCACGGGCGGCTGGCTTGAAAAAACAGACCTTAAGCAATTGAGCAAAGGGATCAGTTTTGCTGACGGCGAAAAAGCTACGACCAACCCTACCATTCCGCTGGATCAACAGGGCTTCTTCCAAAGAGCGATTTACACGGACAATACAGGATACAAACTGCCCTACCAATTGATGACTCCGTGGCAGGGCGCGTCCAGCGTCCAGCGTCCAACGTCCAACGTCCCCCTCGTCATTTTCCTGCACGGCTCGGGCGAGCGAGGTACCAAAAATCACGAACAAATGCGCAATGGCGTCCACGCTTTTTGCGAAAAATGGGTACGGGAACAGCACCCGCACTATTTGCTCGTGCCCCAATGCCCGCCCGACATTCGTTGGGGAGGCAGCAGTAAAGACTGGCAAACACTTTACCAGGAAGAGCCCACCGTAGCGGGTCGTCAAGTGCTTGAATTGGTAGCAAAAATGCTCCGTGAATACCCGGACATTGACCCGAATCGCGTGTATATCACGGGTTTAAGCATGGGTGGTTTTGGAACCTTCGATCTGATGATGCGCCGCCCAGATTTGTTTGCAGCGGGCCTGCCGGTTTGTGGTGGTGGCGATCCGCGCTTTGCCGAAAAAATTAAAAACATACCGCTTTGGATATTCCATGGGGAGCTGGATGATGTAGTGCTCCCGCGCTGTTCGAGGCAAATTGTGGCGGCGCTGGAAAAGGTAAACGGGGAGGTTAAATACACGGAATATTCGACCATGTATCACGATATCTGGAATGTAACGTACTACAATCCGGCGGTTTTGGAGTGGCTTTTTGAACAGCGTAAGTAACCCGGAACGCTGTTCCGGGATAAGGCCCCGGAACAGCGTTCCGGGTTACAGCACGCCCTCATAAACATCTGCAATGGACAATTCAATGCCCAGGGCTGGCAAGGGGAAACGGGTGTTGGAGGGCAGGTAAGTTTCAGATTCCCAGTCACCATTTTCAAGTTTTACACGGACTTCAACCAGTTGTTTTTCAGAATCTACGAGAATATAGTTGCGAAGGGATTCAATGATTTTGTAGCGGATGAATTTGTCGGCTGAATCCTCGATGCGGGAGGTTTTGGACATGACTTCGAAGATCACAAGAGGGTGTTTTACAAAGTAAGCGTTTTGGTTGCTCAAATCCTCTTGATCGCAAGTAACTGCAATATCAGGATAGGTGTAATCGCGATTAGAACTGATTTGGATTTTGACATTTTCCTGCACAATCCTAAACATGCCTTTTTTAAGTAAGGTTCGTAAAAGAAAAGTCAGGTTAATACAAATCGCATTGTGAAAAATAGTAGTCCCAGGCATAGGAATCAATTGGTTATTGACGAGTTCATGGCGGATTTCTGACCGCTCCTCAAAGGCGAGATATTCCTCAACAGTCATCGGGTGCGTAGCGGTGGTCAACACGTCTTCTTTCATAGACAATTAATTTTGGTGAACAAAAATACAGCTTTTAACCCAAAGAAACTTCAAGATCAAACCTACATCCTACAAAGAATGACCCATTTCAGACTTGTTGCAAGCTTATTGATGGTACTCGGCATTGGTTTTTTCAGTCCGATGACCGCCCAAATCTACCGACCCTCCAAAGGCATCGAGATCAGCGTCAACGCCCTGCTCGCCAAAATGACAATCGATGAAAAAATCGGTCAACTCACGCTCTACACTACCGACTGGGGGAGTACCGGGCCGACCATCCGCGAAGGCTATAAAAATGATATCCGAAGCGGTGCCTGCGGCAACTTGTTCAATTGTCATACCGTCGGGTTTGTCCGCGAACTTCAAAAAGTTGCCGTGGAAGAAACGCGCTTGAAGATCCCGCTGCTTTTTGGTTATGACGTGATCCACGGATACAAAACCATTTTCCCGATCCCGCTCGGCGAAGCAGCCAGTTGGGATTTGGAAGCCATCGAAAAAGCTGCCCGTGTGTCCGCGATCGAAGCCACCGCTGCAGGCCTCACCTGGACCTTTGCTCCAATGGTTGACATCAGCCGTGATCCGCGCTGGGGACGCGTAATGGAAGGCGGCGGAGAAGATACCTGGCTTGGCTGTCGTATCGCCGAGGCAAGGGTGCGCGGATTTCAGGGCAAAAAACTAGGCGATACCGATGCCATGCTGGCTTGTGTGAAACACTTCGCAGGCTATGGCGCCCCGATCGCAGGACGAGATTACAACACCGTGGACATGAGTGAACGGTATTTTCGCGATTATTACCTGCCACCCTACGAAGCGGCGGTGAAGGCCGGAGCAGCTACTGTAATGACCTCGTTCAACGACTACGATGGCGTGCCCGCCACCGGAAATAAATACCTGTTAGACAATATATTGCGCAAAGAATGGAACTTCCAGGGCTTTGTCGTCACAGACTATACCAGCATCAATGAAATGGTGAACCATGGTGTAGTGGCCGATGATAAAGAGGCTGGCGAACTTGCCTTCAATGCCGGAGCGGATATGGACTTGCAAGGAGGGATTTATCAACGTTTTTTGAAACAATCCCTAAAAGATGGCAAAGTGACGCAGAAACAAATAGACGAAGCCGTGCGCCGGGTGCTGCGCCTCAAATTTGAGTTGGGACTGTTTGAAGATCCCTACAAATACTGCAACGAAGAACGGGAGAAAAAGACCCTGTTGGCCCGGGAACACCGCACAGCTGCCCGGGATGTAGCGAGAAAATCTATTGTTCTGCTGAAGAACGATAAACAAGCTTTACCTTTAAAAAGGGAGCAAAAGATCGTACTCGTCGGTCCTTTGGGGGATAATAAAAGCGAACTCATTGGCAACTGGAATGGCGCAGGCAATGCAAATGATTGCGTGAGTTTGCGCGAAGGCCTCGCCAATGTCGACCCCTCAAATTTTATGTACATCCCCGGCTGCGATTTTGAAAATCCCGACAAATCCGGGTTTGCCGATGCCATCCGAGCGGCTGAAAAGTATGATGTGGTGGTCGTTGCTGTAGGAGAGAAAGCCATGATGAGCGGGGAAGCTGCTTCCCGTGCTGAACTCGGATTGCCGGGTGTGCAGGAGGAACTGGTGCTGGAACTTTGCAAAACTGGCAAACCGGTAATCGTGGTATTGATGAATGGCCGCCCACTTACAATTCCAAAAATTGCTGAAAACGCCACGGCAATCCTGGAAACCTGGTGGCTGGGCA
>JAUSMG010000428.1 GCA_030645295.1 Saprospiraceae bacterium
CGGGCGAGTTGACTATATTTGCAACCATGAGCCGTACGGCTCGTAAGAATTTGCTGAGAGGCGGCCCCATGATAGAGTGGTATTTATCACAAAGGTCGTCTCTCGGTTTTGGTGTTTGATTAACTTAATGGGTGTGAACATTACAGACCTGAGTCCTGCCTTTGTTTTTTTGGATTATCAATTGGTATCAAGGGGTTTACAAAATTTGGACCTCATGTCCGGCCACCGGGTTGGAATGCACTACCGATACAACCATCAACTTCGTCAATATGCCTGGAATATTGGCGGAAGTATGGCCCAAAACAAAAACCAGTTCGGCACACAGTACCAAATTAATCCATTTCTCACGGTACAGAAAACATTCAGACCCGTGAGTAAGTTCTCCTATTCGCTTATCGGTGGTGGAGACCATTATATCCGCAAAATACGGTCGCGCTTTGAAGTCGGGTTTGGGTTGAATTTTTTAAAAGAAGCGGCCAAACTCAACAGCGAAACGCCATCCAAACTGAGCCAGGATCTCTATTCCTTCAATCTCGGTTACGGAACTGCTTTTGATACCTGGGTAAACGTGGTGCTGTCCAGCCGTGCAGCCCAAATCATGGGTCATAATGATATCGGAAGCCCCGCTACACGTTCTACCAATTGGTTTTCAACAGCACAGATCAATGTAAGGCCCAACAAGGTTTTTGATTTGAAAATATACCTCCATCGAGTGGCCACCCTGGCGGGGTCAAATCCCTACAACATAGCATACGCATCAGATTGTGTAGCGTATCTGCGACTGAAAAAATGGCGTAGCACAGTTGAGTTTTCCGCAGTCAACCTTTTGGGCAGTAAGCAGTATGAGCAAACGCTGGCAGATGCTTTTTCTCAAACCTTATCTCGTGTAACGGCGGTGCAGCGGTTCTTTTTATTGAGCTGGGAAATGAACTTCTGACGCCCCTAATACGCGAACACATTTGACAAAAGTCCTGCCCCTAAAACCCGATTCAGCGCCCCACAGCCACCGGCATTCTTGGATCGTAAGTACCTTTAATGACCGGACTTTGCCTGTTCCCGGTGTAATCGCGCACTTTTTCGTTGATGAAGTCGAACAATTCCTGCACCGTCACCACCTTGTCTTTGTTTGTGTCGGCTTCGCCTTTGAGGCCGCGAATGAGGAAGTGACTGAACACGCCCTGGCGCAAACCTGCGGATTCCAGGGAGGTTTCTTCGGCCTTGCTGGACATGAGCAGGGCCGTTCCGCTCACCGATTTGGCCAGCGAGGTATAGAACTTTACCAACTCCGGCTCCGGCTCCGCAGAGCGCATGGCAATAAGGCTGCCCGAGTGGCAGGCATCGGCGAGACAGAGTTTGAAGCGGGCCTTGCTTTTGTTGAAAGAAGCAGCGATCTCCTCGTGGGCGATCTTGTTGTTGAATCCGTCAAAATCTATGGGCAGGAAGGAGCCGTTGAGGCCGTGCCCGGAAAAATAGAAAATGATGAGGTCGTTTGGACCGGCCATCCCGAAGAGTTCTGACATGTTGCTGAGCACGTTTTCGCGGGTTGCTTCCTCGTCGATCAGCACCCGTACCTGTTCGTCGGGCAAAGCGCCGCCTTCCAGACTTTTTAGAAATGCATAGAAGCGGTAAGCGTCGTCGTCCGTGTAGCGGAGCACCGGCATGTGGTCGTAGGAGGCTACGCCAACCACCAGGGCCCAAACTTTTGATTCAGGGATGGCTACTTTTGGAGCGGTAGGTCTTTCGGCCACCGCAACTGTTTCGTAATCCGTGGGTTGGTCTTTGCCCACGTACTCGCCTTCGCGCCAGTAGCCGTCCACGACGGTACCGTCGCGAATGCTCAAAACGCCTTTACCGAAGAATGCGCCTGCCTGCCATTCGCCCACGTACCGGTCGCCATTGGCGTAATCGCAGATGCCGTAGCCGTGGGGCATTCCATTGGAGAAGATACCGACGTATTTGGCGGAACCTTCTTTGTAGACATAGGTGCCTTTTCCGCTATCACAATCGCCTGATATACAGCCTACTTGTCCACTTTGTACCAGGCTGTGGCCCAAAAATTCGCCTTGTCTCCATTCGCCTCTTTCTTCTGCACCGGATTCTTTTACGAAACGCGTACCTTCTCCATCGGGGTAGTTTTCTTTGAAATTACCGACGTATTTGTCGCCATTGGAGAAAGAAAATGTTCCGGGGCCCTCAAATTTCCCATTGAGAAAATTTCCCTCAAATTTGCTGCCGTCAGGGTAGGCAAAAATGCCCGGACCGCTCAGGCAATCGCCGGATAGGCAGCCCGACTGGATGTTGGTGCCATCGTCGGCGCGTTCCTCTTTTTTCGTGGAAATGTACTCTGCCAGCACCGTACCGTTTTCATCCACGGGTTTGCCTTTGAACCAAAGCCCCGTGCGCGTGGTGCCGTCGGCGTAGGTTTTGATGCCTTTGCCCTCTGGATAGCGGTTTTTCCACTCGCCGCTGTATTTGCTTTTGTTGGTGTAGTAGCAGACACCCACGCCGTGGATCTCCCCGTTTTTGAAATCGCCCATGTACTTGGCCCCGGAGGGGAAAATGTAGGTGCCGCGTCCGTTTTTGCAGTCGCCGGACACGCATTGGGCGTTCAGGTTTTGAAAAATATAAATACTAAAAAACAGGAAGGGAAGAATGCGTTGAAACATAATTGGGCGCACCGTGGGTTTTGATTTTAAAACACTGAAGGACGAAGGAGCCAGACTGCTGGACATTTTGACACTGGACGTTAGACACGATTCAGCAAGTGCTTGATTTTTAAAATTTTAGAGTGCAAATCCAATGTCTAATGTCAAAATGTCCAGTAGTCTGCGAAGGAACACAAAAGGCTGCTCGTGCGAGGTATAAATCAACCGTCTGCCAAAAGTGTTTTTGAATGGGAGTATTAACTTTTGGAAGGGGGATTTATTGTTTAAGACGACA
>JAUSMG010000210.1 GCA_030645295.1 Saprospiraceae bacterium
GGTATCCGAAAATGAAAAGCTTCTGGCTCAGGCGCGTGAAGAACGCTCGGCTATTTTAAAAGAAGCCAAAGAAGCCAAAGAAGAGATCATCGCCGAAGCCAAGGAGCGTGCTGGCGCCGAATATAAGCGCAAAGTTGAAAGCGCGATACAAGATATTGAAAACCAGAAGCAAGCAGCCCTGGTGACTTTGAAAAACCAATCGGGTCAAATGGCCGTCGAGATCGCAGAGAAACTTCTCCGCCGCGAACTAGCCAACAAACCTGAGCAGGAAGCCTACGCCAAATCTTTGGCTGAATCCATCAATTTGAATTAGGTTCATAAGGATTTATGAAGGTTTATCAAGTTGATATAAACCCTCATAAACCCTTATAAACCCTCATAAATATAAATATGAGCGTCACTCGCATCGCCACCCGTTACGCCAAGTCGCTGATCGAACTTGCCGTTGAGCAAGGTAAACTCGCGAAAGTGAGCACCGACGTGCAAGCCTTGGCTTCAGCCGCCACAAACCGCGATTTGCAGCTCATGCTGAAAAGTCCTGTTATCAGTGCAGACCGAAAAAATTCTGCACTGAACGCGCTGTTTGGCAAGCAAATGGACAGCCTAACTATGGCTTACCTCACTTTGTTGGTCAATAAAGGGCGTGAAGGATACCTTCCTGAAATTGCTGCCGAGTTTGTGTCGCAGTATAGGACCTTGCAAAAGATCACTACGGTGAAGATAATCTCTGCCGCGCCATTGAGTGAAGGCGTTGTGTCTGATTTAAAATCACGCCTGCTAAAAAGCGGCATCACCAACCCAAATCTCGAAATCGAAAGCAGCATTGACCCCGAATTGGTGGGGGGCTTTGTGCTCGAATTTGACAACAAACGATACGATGCATCCGTTGCCAGCAAGCTGGCCGAGCTGAAATCGGAGTTCAATAAAAACCTGTATATCAAAGAGTTTTAATAAAGTGATGAAGCGAGATAGTGATGAAGCGATTTGCTTTGTTGCTGCTCCAAAAATCACTTCATCACTCCATCACCTTATCACTTTATAAGAATCATGGCAGACGTCAGACCGGAAGAAATCTCCGCGATATTGAAACAGCAACTGTCGGGCTTCGGGGCCGAAACAAACCTTGAAGAGGTTGGTACGGTGCTGCAAGTGGGCGACGGTATCGCCCGTGTTTATGGATTGAACCGCGCTCAGTCCGGCGAACTGGTCGAATTTGAAAATGGCACACGTGCTATCGTGCTAAACCTCGAAGAAGATAACGTGGGTGTCGTACTCATGGGTTCTCCAACCGGTATTCGCGAAGGCTCTTCGGTAAAACGCACGGGCCAGATCGCCTCCATCGAAGTTGGTGAAGGTTTCCTGGGCCGCGTAGTAAACCCGCTGGGTCAACCCATCGACGGTAAAGGCCCGATCACTGGCGCCAAGTATGATATGCCTTTGGAGCGCAAAGCACCGGGTGTTATCTTCCGTCAACCGGTGAACGAACCGCTTCAAACCGGTATTAAAGCCATTGACGCAATGATTCCGATTGGTCGTGGCCAACGTGAATTGATCATTGGCGACCGTCAGACCGGTAAAACGGCCATCGCTATTGACACCATCCTCAACCAGAAAGAATTTTACGATCGCGGCGAACCTGTGTTCTGTATCTACGTTGCTTGCGGCCAAAAGGCTTCGACCGTAGCCACCGTGGCACACACGCTCGAAGAATACGGCGCCATGGCCTACACTTGTATTGTGTGCGCATCGGCTTCCGATCCAGCTCCATTGCAGTTCTACGCTCCATTCGCGGGCGCTTGCATTGGCGAGTTTTTCCGCGACACTGGCCGTCCAGCCCTGATCATTTATGATGATCTTTCCAAGCAAGCTGTGGCCTACCGTGAGGTTTCGCTGCTGCTGCGTCGTCCTCCGGGCCGTGAGGCTTACCCTGGCGACGTATTCTACCTGCACAGCCGCTTGCTCGAACGTGCAGCAAAAGTGATCGCCAGTGCAGATGTGGTAAAAGACATGAACGACCTCCCGCCAAGTCTCGTGAAAGCAGGTTTGGTAAAAGGTGGTGGTTCGCTTACTGCTTTGCCGATCATTGAAACACAAGCGGGTGACGTTTCTGCATACATTCCTACAAACGTGATCTCGATCACTGACGGACAGATCTTCCTGGAATCCAACCTGTTCAACGCTGGGGTTCGCCCGGCCATCAACGTGGGTATCTCGGTAAGCCGTGTGGGTGGTAACGCTCAGATCAAGTCCATGAAAAAGATCGCAGGTACTTTGAAACTCGACCAGGCGCAGTACCGCGAATTGGAAGCGTTCTCGAAGTTCGGCTCCGACCTTGACGTAACGACCCAGGCCGTTTTGGCAAAAGGCGCCCGCAACGTGGAAATTCTGAAGCAACCACAGTATAGCCCGGTTTCAGTGGAAAAACAGGTTGCGATCATTTACCTTGGAACGAATAACCTACTCCGCGATGTGCCCCTCGAAAAAGTTCAGGAGTTTGAACACCTGTTCCTCGAGCGCATGGAAAGCAAACTTCCAGATGTGCTGGAAGAATTCCGCAAAGGCAAACTCGAAGAAAGCAGCCTCACCAAAATGAAAGCTTTGGCGGCTGACCTGGCAGGCGGGTATAAATAGAGTGATTAAGTGATGGAGTGATGGAGTGATTTAAGCCCAACGGCGCCTCAAATCACTCCATCACTTCATCACTTAATCACTTCATAAAAATCACTTCATCACTATATCACTTCATAGATAATGGCTGGCGGTTTAAAAGAAGTACGCGAACGGATCAAGTCGGTTAACAACACGCAGCAAATCACGAAGGCCATGAAAATGGTATCGGCTGCGAAGTTGCGGAAGGCACAAAATGCCATTGTGCAGTTGCGCCCTTATGCCAATCGCCTGAACCGGATGCTTTCGAACATACTTTCCAACCTTGATGGCGGCGGCGATACCAGTTTTGGCAAAGCCCGTGAGGTGAAAAATGTGCTGGTGGTGGTCGTGACCTCCAACCGGGGACTTGCAGGCGCTTTCAATACAAACATTTGTAAGGAAGCCGCCGCATTGGTTACGGAGAAATACGGCCGGCAACTCCGGGAGGGCAAAGTGACCATGCTTTTCATCGGCAAAAAAGGCTACGATTATTTCCGTCGTCGTTTTCGGGAAATCACGTTCATCACGGACTTTATTCCGGTGTATGAAAATGTATCCTACGAAAACGTGAGCGCAGTTGCCCGCGAGCGCATGGAAGAGTTTTCTACCGGGAAATACGACGCTATTGAACTGGTTTACAGCCGTTTTAAAAATGCGGCAACCGTTTTCCCGACCGCTGAACAGTGGCTCCCGGTACCCAAAATGGAAGTGCCTGCAGGCTCCAAAGAGAAAAAGGCGGACTACATTTTTGAGCCAGACCAGGAGCAATTGCTGGAAACTATGGTACCCAGCATTCTTCAATTGTCCTTCCATAAATCTGTGCTGGACACCCAGGCCTCTGAACACGGTTCCCGTATGACGGCCATGGACAAGGCAACAGAAAATGCAGAAGAACTGCTCAAATCACTTAAAATATTCTACAATAAGAAGCGTCAGGAGGCCATCACCACCGAATTGGGTGAGATCGTGAGTGGCGCTGCGGCTTTGGAGAATTGATAGATTTTATCAATCGGCACGAAAAATCCAACGCCTCGTCAGTAAAAACTGACGGGGCGTTTTTATTCCCACACTACCGCTAAGCCTTCAGAACTATACATTGCGACCACTGGGTCTTTGCTGATCAATGGAATTTTGAGATATATTGCGTGCCAAATCAGCATTCTGTCAAAAGGGTCTTTGTGATAAGCACCTTTCAAATAATGAAGCGTACTTGCCACATTTGGTTCAAGTGGTTGAATATCGAAGTCCATTGCACTGCAGGCGCTGGGCAAATCTTCGGGCAGGACACCGACCAATTCCAGTTTGCCAAGCGAGTATTTTAGGCTTATTTCCCAAAAACTGACCGGACTGACTAAAATTTGATGATTCGGGTCTTCTAATATTTCCCGAACAGATGGTGACAATTTAGAGGTTTCAGTAATTGCCCAAACCATCGCATGGGTATCCAGTAAGTATTTCATTCTCCTAAAAATTCTTCAACGGTCATTTTGAAATCGTCCTTGAAGGTTATTGAAGCTTTACCCTCCAAAATCCCAATTTTCCGTTTACCATTTTTCCGCGAGTGTTTAGGGATCAAATAAGCAACCACCTCTTTGCGCTTGCCAAAAGCGATAGCAAACTCTTCGCCCACCTGGACGGCTTTCAAAACTTCAGAGAAATTGGTTTTTAGGTCGCCAACGGTTAGAATTTTCATGCGTTTTTTTTTACAAAGGTATGATTTAGTTGTCAAGTTGTCAAGAAAAAATCAGATAGGTCAAAAGGGTGTTATAAATAATTTTCGAGACAACAATTAACGAAAGAACTGTATCTTTCATTAAATTTTTCACCTATGAACGCTTTAAGAAAACTCCTATTTGCTTGGGTCCTGATGTATGTAGCAATCGCTCAAACTTTTGCTCAAGTCCCGGACAGCCTTAATATTCCCTATTTTAGCATTATATCTCCTGGATATTTGACTCAGCAATATGAGGCTGCCCTATCTCAATTCGGGCAAGCCAATTTTGGCTCAGGTATTCAGAATGGTGATGTAGTGGCGAGCTTAGCGGTAGCTGAAGCAGATCAGTTTGGTGCTATATTATTTTGTGACCCTACACTTATTGACTTTACTGGTAAAATCGTGCTTATATCCAGAGGCGAGTGTGAATTTGGGCTCAAAGCGCTTCATGCCCAGCAACAAGGCGCCGTGGGCGTCATTATCCAAAATTTTGAAGACTCATTCGTCGGAATGGGGATGGGCCTGTCAGGAAGCATGGTAAACATTCCAGTAATTATGGTCACCAAATTTTTAGGAGATGTCTTAAAGGCCGCGGTATTTCAGGGCGAAAATGTGGTGGTTGGGTTTACAGCTGCTCCTTATCATTTTGGCAAAATCAATGGAAAAATTACGGGCGATCTAAATGCGAATTGCAGCTCCGATGCAAGTGAACCTGGTTTAGGAAACTGGTTGGTTACTGCTGATGGAACAGACCAATCCTACTCTGTTCGCACACACTCTGATGGTAGTTTTAGTTTGTATGCAGATTCGATCAATTCACCTTATTCAATCACTGCAACCCCTTACAATGACTTATGGCAAATATGTCCTCCAGTTTCTGCAATTGCAGAAATTAGTGGAGCAGGTGATACTGTAACCGTAGATTTTACAGCCAAGCCCAGTTTGATTTGTCCTCAGCTAAGTGTAAACATGGGTACTCCATTATTAAGACGCTGTTTTGAAAACTGGTTCAATGTGGAGGTTTGCAATTATGGCAGCATGGCAGCAGAGAATGCTTATATTGCCATTCACATGGATACGCCAGGTTTTGAGCCCATTCAAAATGCAAACTTACCATTTTCGCTTGATGCCAATGGAGATTATCGCTTCGAGTTGGGGACCATGGACATTGGGGAATGTGCATACATCCATTTTTCCGCGATTGTATCTTGTGATAGCGTCGTCATTGGACAAACGCTTTGTTTCTCCGCACATGCTTATCCAGACACATTTTGCATCCTGCCCGGTCAAAATTGGAGTGGTGCAAACGTTTCTGTCACAGGCACTTGCAACAACGGTGAAAACCCGCAATTTGTGCTTCAAAACACTGGAACTGCTACCATGTCACAATCAGAAGATTTTATAGTCCTCCGGAATGGCATGTTACAAGAAAGTGGTCAATTCCAACTTACCCCCGGGCAGACTCAAATTATTGACTTGCCCGGCGATGGCGCCACCTGGCGCGTGGAAGCAACGCAAGAGCAGAACCATCCAATAGCAGCCAATCCTTCCGCAACGCTGGAGGGTTGCAGCACTATTGGAGCCTTCGATACCGGGTTTGCGCTGCAATTTTCGGTTTATGACCCTAACGAGGCTGTCGATATTGAGTGTATGGAAGTAATCGGCTCCTATGATCCGAACGACAAACAAGGTTTTCCTCTTGGCGCCACGGACGAGCACCTGATATTGCCCAATACTTCCCTCGAATACCTGATCCGGTTCCAAAATACCGGGACAGATACTGCATTCAATATTGTAGTCCGCGACACACTATCCCCGTTTTTAGCAGTGGAAAGCGTACGCCCCGGAGTGGCCAGCGCAGCCTATGACTTTGAAATTGTTAATGGCAATGTGCTGGTATTCAGGTTCAATAACATCCAATTGGTCGACAGTTTCAAAAACGAAGCGGCGTCGCATGGGTTTTTACGATTCCAGATCGATCAAAAACCAAACCTGGATTGGGGTACAGAAATTCACAACACCGCCGCCATTTATTTCGACTTTAACCCACCCGTGATCACCAACACATCGCAACATAAACTTGGGGTTGTACCGAATCCTTCTGCGGTGCATGAAGTGTTGGTTTCCAGCCAAAACGCTATCACAGTATTCCCCAACCCTGCAAAAGCAGCTGCGGAGTTGAGCCTAAGCAAAGAAATGCCCACCGGTACAAGATGGCGACTGATAAATGCAAGCGGAAAAAACATGGAATCTGGAATTTTACAAAGCAATCGTTTGAAAATCAATAACCTCGCGCTTCCTTCAGGTGTATATTGGATTGAATTTAGTCTGAATGGAAAATGGTTTGGCGTTGCAAAATGGGTGGTTCAGTGAACTTTTTTGGCTTAAGTCTCCTTATTCCCGCTTAAAAAACTGCCTGCCTGCTATAATGCATGCAGGCAGTTTTTTTAACGTTCAAAACCCTACTTTTGCACCTCTTTTTCCAACTATGAACATCGTCTCCACCCTTCAAAACGCCGTAGCCCAAGCTGTTGAACAACTCTACGGCGAAGCTACCGATCCCGCTAAAGTGCTGGTCAACCCTACCCCACCCGATTTTACGGGCGATTACTCGGTGGTGATTTTCCCATTTGTCAAAGTTGCTAAAAAATCACCTGATGCTGCGGCTGCGGAAATCGGGGAATATTTAGCCAAAAACATCCCGGAAATAAAAGGATTCAACATTGTCAAAGGCTTCCTGAACCTCAAGATCAGCGATGTTTACTGGCTGGGTTTCCTGCAAGCTCTCGTACAGGATTCAGCATATGGCCGACTGCCCAAAAATGGCAAAAAAGTGATGGTGGAGTTCTCCTCCCCCAACACCAATAAGCCTTTGCACCTGGGCCATATCCGCAATATTCTGCTCGGATGGTCTTGCTCTAATATTCTGGAAGCGGTTGGTTATGAGGTAGTTAAAACCCAAATCATAAACGACCGCGGTGTGGCGATCTGCAAAAGCATGTTGTCCTGGCGCAAGTTTGGAGCAGGCAAAACGCCGGAATCCACGGGCATTAAGTCCGACCATTTTGTGGGCGATTGGTACGTCTTGTTTGAGCAAAAAACAAAGGCGGAGTACGAGATCTGGCAACAAAGCGCTGAAGCGAAGTCTGTTTTTGAAAGCAAACGAAAACCAGAACAGTCCGAGAAGGATTTTTTCAAGGACTTCAAAAACAAATGGTTCAATGAATACTCCACACTTGGCGCAGAAGTCCGCGAAATGCTCCTGAAATGGGAATCACATGACCCTGAAACCCTTGCCCTTTGGAAGAAAATGAACGGCTGGGTGTATGCTGGCTTTGACAAAAGCTATAACGACCTTGGGGTGTCCTTTGACAAGTTGTATTACGAAAGCGACACCTACGTGCTGGGTAAAGACATTGTGGAAGACGGCCTCGCCAAAGGTGTTTTCTTCAAAAAAGAGGACGGCTCTATTTGGTTGGATCTGACTGACGCCGGCCTCGACCAAAAAGTGGTGGTGCGTGCGGATGGCACTTCCCTTTACATTACCCAAGACCTCGGCACAGCACGGATGCGCCATCACGACTTAGGCTGCGAACGATATGTTTATGTCGTGGCCGACGAGCAAAACTACCATTTTCAAGTACTTTTTGAGACACTAAAACGCCTAGGCGAGCCCTACGCAGCAGGACTTCACCACCTTTCCTATGGTTTGGTAGAACTGCCTACCGGACGCATGAAAACCCGCGAAGGCACGGTGGTAGACGCGGACGATCTTATTGAAGAAGTTATCCGCATTGCCACCGAACAGTCCAAAGACCGGGGCGAGGCAGAAACCTTGACCGAAGCGGAAAAGCAGGACAACCTGCGGCGCGTGGGCATGGGCGCACTGAAGTTTTTCATCGTGAAAGTACACCCAAAGAAGAAAATGATCTTCAACCCGGAGGAATCGGTGGACCTGCAGGGACAGACGGGGCCTTACATTCAATACAGCTACGTCCGAATAAACAAGTTTATGCATCTGATTGAAAAAGAGAGCATTGACTTATCAATTGCCTCACAATACACCAGTATCCAGCCACAAGAAAAAGACTTGCTAGTGGCAATTAACGACTATCCAAATGTAGTACAAAAAGCAGCCGAAGAATACGACCCTTCGCTCGTGGCAAATTTTTCCTACGATTTGGCCAAGAAGTACCACCGTTTCTATCATGACCTTTCAATATATCATCGTGCTGAAACGCACGAAACCCGCGCATTCAGGCTTACACTGAGCCTTGCTGTAGGCCAAGTGCTAAAATCTAGCATGGGGCTTTTAGGCATCGAAATGCCGGAAGTGATGTAAGATTTCCCTTACTTTTGCAAAAAAGCGATTTATGTCAAAAGTAGATTTGATCATTCAAGAAATCAATCATCTCCCCCAAAGTGATTTGGAGATTTTGGTACGCGAAATTCAACAAAAGTTGGAACGTCTAAAAAAAGTAAAGGCCGCCTTGAAAAAAGTAAAAGGGGCTGGAAAAGGTGTTTGGAAGATAGATGCCCAAGAATTCGTCAATCAATCACGTGAGGATAGATGAATGCCGCAGGAAAAATATTTTTTGATACAGCTCCGTTTATCTATTTGCTCGAGAATCATCCAAAATATGGG
>JAUSMG010000212.1 GCA_030645295.1 Saprospiraceae bacterium
ATCTCCAGTCGGATGTTGTTGCGACATTTTGCCCGTTGTTCAATGGACCACAACGAGGCTGAAAAGGTAATGACGGTCAAAGACTTAATGATTGAAAAGCCCGTCATCGTCACGCCTGAAACCACCATCATGGAAGCCATGAACAAAATGCGCGAACACCGCATCGGTTGCCTTCCGGTGGTAAAAAGCAAGGAGTTGGTGGGGATTATAACGGAAATGGACTTTTTGCGGATCACTTCGAGGTTGCTGGAGCGGGTGGAGAAGTAAATTAAAATTCTTACATACTTCAACAACTTTATGTAATTTTGGCGACGCAAATTCCTTTTTTGCGACAAAAATGGAAACGTATATACCAAGATTTCTGCAGTTGCCCAATCAACACTGCTTCCTCTTTGGTCCGCGCGGCACAGGGAAATCCACCTTTTTGCGACACCAACTGCCCAATGCGCTCTGGATTGACCTGTTGAAACCCGAAAACTTTCGAAACTACAAAGCCCGTCCCGAGCGCTTGGAGGAACTTGTGCTGGCCAATCCACAATATCCTGATATTGTTATAGACGAAGTACAACGGGTGCCAGAATTACTTTCATTGGTGCACAGATTGGTAGAAATGAAACTGAACCGCAGATTTGTTTTGACTGGTTCAAGCGCCCGGAAATTGAAATCTGCCGACGCTGACCTCTTGGGGGGCAGGGCAGTACGGAAATTCATGTACCCATTCATGCTGTCCGAACTGCCACACGTTCAGGAATTAGGCGAAATTCTCGACTACGGCCTACTCCCGGTCGCTTACCACGCTGTGGATAAGGCTGCGACGCTTGATGCGTATATTTCCTTATATATGCAGCAAGAAGTCTACCAAGAGGCTCTGGTGCGCAACATTGGCGATTTTGCCCGTTTTTTGGAGGCTGTAAGTTTTTCACATGGCGCTGTAATGAACATAAGCAACGTTGCACGAGATTGTGGAGTAGGACGGAAAACAGTGGAGGGGTTTATTCAAATTCTGTTCGATATCATGCTGGCTTTCCAAATCCCGGTGTTCACGAAAAAGGCCTCGCGCCAAATGTCGGCGCACCCGAAATTTTATTTTTTCGATACCGGTGTTTTTCAGACACTTAGACCCAAAGGCCTGCTAGACAGCCCAGAAGAAATCGGTGGTGCAGCACTGGAAGGATTGGTTGCACAACATCTCAACGCCTGGATCGCTTATGGAAACTCATCCTTCAATCTTTCTTTTTGGCGTTCACTGCGCGGGTTAGAAGTAGATTTTGTCCTCTATGGCAGCGAAGGTTTTTACGCAATTGAAGTAAAAAACAGCGCTCGAATCCGATCCTCTGATTTGGTTGGCTTGAGCGAATTTGGTAAAGATTACCCCGAAAGCCGCCGCATTTTGCTTTATCGTGGTAGCGACCGCTTGTTGAAAGATGGTATTCTGTGTCTACCTGTAGATAATTTTTTGAATCTACTTAAACCGAGTGAGCCATTGAACATGGTTTTGGGAGTGTAGGGAATTCATTATTTTTGGGCTTTGCAAACGCCTTTTTAATGAAATCCAAGCTCGTCTTCCTCCTTGCCTTTTCAGTCACCCCAATATTTGCTCAAATCCCCCTTTTGGCAGATAAGCGGATCCATGTGGATCAGTTTGGCTACCTGCCCGGTGCATCAAAAGTGGCCGTAATAGCCAGTCCGCAAATCGGCTACAACGCTCCATCCAACCTCAGCCCTTCTACCCAGTATCGGGTGAAAAGGAGCTACGACCATGTCACGGTATTGGAGGCCAATATTACCCCTTGGGGCGGAGGCAGCACGCATAGCCAATCGGGCGACAAAGCCTGGTGGTTCGATTTTTCCGCACTGACAACCAACGGGTATTACTTCCTGTACGATAGTCTGAACAACCTTCGCTCCACCGGTTTTACCATTTCAGATTGCGTCTATTCCGAAGCGCTCCATCACGGTTTACGTACCTTTTATTACCAACGTTGCGGGGCGGGTAAAGTGTTGCCGTTTGCAGAGACCGATTGGGCCGACGCAGCGCCCTGCCACCGGGGCAACCTGCAGGATGAAAGCTGCTACAGCATCCTGAATCCCATACCAGCCACGGCAAAAGACCTGCACGGGGGCTGGCATGACGCGGGCGATTACAACAAGTATGTCACGTTCCCGTATGGGACCCTGATGGACCTTTTGATGGCTTACGAAGAAAATCCTGCGATTTGGGGAGACGATCTTGGCCTCCCGGAATCAGGCAATGGAGTGCCGGATCTGCTGGATGAAATAAAGTACGAGTTGGATTGGCTGCTTCGGATGCAGCAATCCAACGGATCGGTGTTGTGTGTAGTGGGTGTACAAAACTTTGCCTCCGCAAGCCCCCCCAGCGCAGATCAAGCCAGACGATTTTATGGTCCGGCTACTACGGCGGCTACGCTTTCGGTTGCGGCTACCTTTGCGCTTGCTGCCCGGCAATTCCAACCCATACCCTCCTTGGCTGCT
>JAUSMG010000215.1 GCA_030645295.1 Saprospiraceae bacterium
ACCTTACTTTTTTCTCAACAAAAACCCTCTGTTCCATACGTTCAGCATGATGCTCCAGAGTGGATGCAAATGTTGGTAGAAGGCAATCCCAATGTCTTTGAAATTCAAAAGGCATACACGGAGTATTTTGAAGACCAGCCCTTTGAAAAGAATTCTTACACCCAATACTTCAAGCACTGGATGCACTGGGCAAGACCCTTTGTACAGCCGGATGGCTCGCTGAAAGAACCGACCGTGAGAGAATTAGAAGCGCAAGAAAAAGCCCTGCTGACACAGCGCGCCAATGAACGGCAACAAGGCCTTTCTTCTGCCTGGACCTTCCTTGGGCCCAAACAGACCTTCGATATTGATGGTGTTACAGAGGTCACCTGGCAGACCAATATTTATTCCATTGACATTGCTCCGTCCGATCCCAATGTCCTTTATGCCGGGGGCGAATCCGGCGGCGTCTGGAAAACGACCGATAAGGGTTTGCACTGGCAATTGCTTACACTCAATGTGTTGCATGGTGCTTTTGGCGCCGTGAAAATTCATCCAAGCGACCCTAACATTGTTTATGCGGCGACCGGCGGGAAAATCATTAAAACGATCAATGGCGGCTTGAATTGGGCCACCGTTTACAGCGAAAATGGCCTTTGGGTCAACGATATCGCCATCAAACCGGACCAACCCGACGTAGTACTGGCGGCCAGCGACCAAGGCCTGCTGCGCTCCGCCAATGCGGGCGCGAACTGGACCAAACTCCATACCCAACAGACCTGGGCAGTGGAATATAAGCCCGGCGACCCGCTCACCGTTTTTGCGATCCGTAAAAGCGGTAGCAGCTCGGATTTTCGTGTCTCCACTGATGGGGGTGCTAGCTTTGTAAATTCCAATGCCGGTTGGTGGACACCTGCCGCTGGAATGTCCGTAACGGGCGGTATGATCGCCGTTTGTCCATCCAATCCCTCCAAGGTGTACGCGTACCTTTGTGGAGAAGGTGGCAATTTGGGCGGCTATATCGGGGTTTTCAGAAGTACCAACAGCGGCGGAACCTGGTCAAATACCAACCCAAACAATGCCATCGGCCAACCTTACTCTATCCCCAACCATACCAATTTGATGGATGCCAATGGTGTGGACTGGTTTACGCAGGGCTTTTACGACATGGCCATCATTGTCAACCCAAACAATGATAATCAATTGATTGCAGGGGGTTGCTCCTGGTTCAAAAGTGTGAATGGGGGTCAGACCTGGACGGCGCTTGGTTCTTATGTCGGCGGAATTTCCTGGAGCCACCCGGATATTCAGGCAATTGCCGCCGCGGGCAATGATCTTTGGATCACCAGCGATGGTGGCATCAACTATTCCAACAATTTTGCGCAGACCATTGAGGCGAGAATGAACGGAATTTCAGGCTCAGACATGTGGGGGTTTGACAGCGGCTGGAACGAAGACGTGCTGGTGGGAGGCCGCTACCACAATGGCAATATGGCCTGGCACGAAAGTTTTCCAGACGGAAAATTCTACCGAATGGGCGGCGCAGAATCGCCCACAGGCTATGTGAATCCGGGTGAAAACCGCAAAATGTACCACTCTGATATTGGAGGACACGAACTTCGGGGGGGCTTTCTGAATGGGGCAAAATCATTCCCTGTCGGACTTTTTCCCAACGAAAGTTATGCCTACTACGCCAATTCGGAAATGGCCTGGGATCCGCGCTGCTGGAATATCGTATATCTCGGCAAAGAAAACAAGATCTGGAAAAGCGAGGATGGCGGCACCTCATACACAGCCCTTTACACCTTCCCGGGAACGATCGACAATACCGTTTTTGACATTGAAGTAAGCCGTAGCAACCCCGATGTGATCTACTGCTCGCAGTGGGATGGCACGGACGACTCTATGTGGAAAACTACGAATAGCGGACAAAACTGGACAAAACTCAACGCTCTTCCCCTGCCCAACAATAATGACCGAGTAAAACTGGCCCTCAGCGCTGAAAACGAAAATGTGCTCTGGGCCGCCGTTACTTACGGATCCAATGGCAAAAAAATCTACAAGACCATAAATGGCGGCCAAAGCTGGATCAATCTGACCACGGCTATCCTGAACGATTTCCGCATCACCAACATCATGGCGCAGTATGGCACCGATGGCGGAATCTACCTCGGCACCAATGGCGGCGTTTTTTACCGCAATAACAGCCATGTCGACTGGCAACCTTACAGCCTGGGCTTTCCAATTTCTGCAGAAACGAACCGTTTGAAACCATTCTACAAAACCGGAAAGATCCGAAACGGCTGCTGGGGCTTTGGAGTCTGGGAAGCTGATTTATTCGAACCCTCCGCCGTGGTGGCGCAACCGATAACCAGCGCACTGTCGGCAAATTGCGCCCGAGATACGATCTACTTCGATGATTATTCCGTGGTCAATCATTCGGGGGCGAGCTGGGAATGGGCATTTAGTCCTGCCCCACAATGGTCCACCGCGACCAATATTCGCAATCCGAAGGTCGTTTTTGGCGGAACAGGCACCTTTACCGCTACTTTGACGGTGAACGGACAATATTCCAAATCGCTCGATATCACTATTGGCGATGGCTGCCGCGCCGACACCATTCCCGGCTCAGCGGTAAATATCGGCGGCAATGACTTTGGGGATTACGTCGCCACACCTGCCCTCAATTTGAATACCAATACGTTGACCGTAACCGCCTGGATAAAACCGGATGGCATTCAGCCCGAGTACAGTGCGATCTTCATGCACGATGGAGAGACGGCAGGCTTTAATTTTCGTCCAGGAGATAACTCACTCGGCTACCATTGGCCTGGCGGACAATGGTGGTGGAACAGTGGACTCATCGCTCCGCCTGCCGAGTGGAGCCATGTAGCCATGGTGGTAGAACCAGGCGGCGTTACGCTCTACGTGAATGGCCGTGGCTCCAAACAGAGTTTCAATGTCGCGGCCGTGAATTTCGATTCGGGCAATCGATTTGGCAATTACAAAGGTTGGGGCGGCCGGTACGTAAAAGGCTCCATGGATGAGCTCTGTATCTTCAATAAATCGCTCACGCAGGAGGAGATCCGTGAGCTCATGCACCTGACCAAAGTTCCGGAGGAATTCCCGAATCTGGTGAGTTATTACCAATTTAATGAAGCAAACGGAGCTGCGCTTGACCGGGTTGGGGTCCGTCACGGCGCGCTCGTAGGTCCTACCGTGAAGCGGGAAAAATCGACGGCTCCGGTCGGCAAAGGGGTAAGCAGCCGTCTAAGCATCGCAGCCGGAAAAAAGCGGTACACCTTTGATGGCACAGGACTAACGATGGTATTTCCGGCCACTGGAACGTATCCGAATGGCGAAGTGGTAGTGTCGCGTCTGAACGTTGTGCCGGATACAATTCCCGGCATAGTACATTCAAAATCAACGGATTACTGGATTTTGCAGAACTACGGATCGAATGCGACGTTCATTGCGCCTTCGGAAATCTGGTTCTCCAGGATCGGCGCCATGCCGGCAGATCTACCCGCCTCTGCCTGTAAACTTTGGCGCCGCGGCCCGATTGCGCACGGGCCTGTTTGGCAAAATATCGATGCTGCGGATGACCTGAAAGAGGGCCCGGATGCCTCTTTGGGCTTTACCAGCAATACTCAGTTGAAAACGGCGGGGCAATTCTGGCTGGAACTGCCAGGGTTGGTGGAGACAAAAAATGTACCGGCGACTTTAGTCGCAGGATATGGAAACGGGCAAGATTTGAGCATACCGGCGACTCAAGTCGCCGATACAGCCACTGAGGATTTCCGCGTATTCCCAAATCCAATTGCCGAACGCGGCATTTTACAACTCTCCTCAACTTCTGCCGGAAACAACACATTCCGGCTTTACGACGCGAAAGGGAATCAGGTTCGGGTGTTGAAATTCGAGGGGTATGGAACGCTGTCGTTGCAAGGCTTGTCCGCGGGAGTTTATGCCTATTGGATTGAAAATGAAGGGGCTATTCGGTTTGGGCAGTTGGTGGTAGGGAAATAATTGTGTGCAAACCGTAGGTCTTACGACCCCGCGAAAGCCCGGTCACCATTACAGCGACCGGGCCTCTACGAAAGCCTGTTTTTGTAATCCCGGTATGAAAACCGCCGCACCACATCCAATTCACCATCGGGCCGGAGGATGGCAATGCTCGGGTGTGTCACGCCATTGAAGGTCGAGGTCTTTACCATGGTGTAATGGATCATGTCCTCAAACACGATCTTTTGACCGATTTTTAAGGGGTTTTCAAAGGCATATTCCTCCATGAAATCACCGCTCAAACAACTCACACCTCCCAGGCGGTACATGTTCTTATCGCCTTTTTCTACATTTTCTTTGGCGCCCTGAATGCGCGGACGGTAGGGCATTTCCAGCGTGTCGGGCATGTGGGCCGTGAACGAAACGTCCAGAATGGCGGTGCGGACGCCCCCGTTTTTCACAATATCAAGCACGGTGGAGACCAAAACGCCGGTATCCCAGGCAAAAGCACTGCCAGGCTCAAGGATCACCTGCAGATGCGGCCAACGCTTCCTAAACGCTTTTAAAACCCGGATCAGATGCGCCACATCGTAGCCTTCGCGGGTCATCAGGTGCCCGCCGCCAAAATTCACCCAGCGCACCTGCGGCAAAAACGCAGCGAATTGTTTTTCAAAGTGTTCCAGCACTTTTTCCAAGTCTTGACTCGTGCTTTCACACAGTACATGGAAGTGTAAGCCCTCGATGCCATCCGGCAAATTTCCGGTGAAATTTTCTAAAGGCTCGCCCAAGCGAGAACCTGGCGAGGCCGGATTGTACAGCGCTGTTCCAACGGGCGACCAGCCTGGATTGACCCGAATGCCGGGGCTGACTTTCTCGATATAATTCAGCACGCGCTTCTGATATTTGCGGTATTGTCCGATCGAATTGAAGGTGATATGGCTCGAATAATGTAGTATTTTACTAAACTCTCTGGGAATATAAGCCACTGCATAAGTGTGCGACTCGGTATTCATTTCTTCATAACAAAGTCGCGCCTCATGGAGGGAAGAGGCCGTTGCGCCGTGTACATATTCGCGGACAATGGGGAATGCGCTCCACATCGCAAAGCCTTTGAAAGCCAGGATGATCTGCACGCCAGCCTCCTGCTGTACTCGATCAATAATGTTGAGGTTCTTGCGCAAACGCGATTCTTCCAGAACGAAACAGGGGGAGGGTATTTTTTTGATGTCCATAATTTTAAAATTAGATTAGTTCAAATCAATCCTCTCGATTTCAATTCCAGATATTTATTGATTGTATTTAAGGTCAAATCCTGAGGCTTGGTCAGCACGGCCTGAATGCCGTATTGACGGAGTTTTGTCACCATCTCCCGCTTGTCCTGCAGAAATTGCCGGGCCACCGTTTGGCGATACACATCTGCGGTGGTGTGTACGGCTTCGACGGCAAGTTTTCGGATCTCGGTATTTTCAAAAAAGACCACCACCATCAGGTGGGCGCGACTAAGTCTGCGCAAGGTTGGCAATGCCCTTTCCAGCGCGTAACTGCTTTCAAAATTGCTGAACAGAATCAGCAGGGAACGTGCGCCAATGAGTCGCCGCACCGCTTCATACAGCAGTTCATAGTTGGATTCGCCGGGGCGCTCTTTTTCCCGGTAAAGACTTTCCAGAATACGGTTGAGTTGACCTGTGTCCCGCTCGGCCTTGAGCGTTGCGCCCATCACGTCAGAGAACGTGAGCAAGCCCGCCTTGTCCTGCTTTTTGAGGATTATATTGCTGATCGCCAGGGTAGTATTGATGGAATAATCCATCAGACTCATGCCTTCAAACGGCATTCGCATGGCGCGGCTTTTATCCACGATGCAATATACCTGTTGGCTGCGTTCATCTTCGTATTGGTTCACCATCAGCGTAGCACGGCGGCTGCTGGCCTTCCAGTTTATGCTGCGGAAATCGTCGCCCTGCACATAGTTTTTGATCTGTTCGAACTCATAAGAATGGCCGATCCGGCGCATTTTCTTGATGCCCGTGTCGTGCGCGATATGGCGCATGGCCCGGAGTTCGTAGCGTTTCATCTGGATGATGCTGGGGTACACATCAACGTCCCGTGGCTGCTCGAAAATGAGCCTGCGCTCCACCAGACCGAGGCGGGTGGAGGCAAAAACATTGATATTGCCAAAGGAATAAACGCCACGGGTGAGCGGAACAAGTTTGTTTTCTGCGAGAAACGGCTGACCGGAAGGCAGGGATATTTTTATTTCAAAATCGCGCTTTTGAAACTGTACCGGAAGCTCGTCGGCGATGCTGAGTTTCAGGTAAATATTGCTTTGATTTTCCACAAACAATCGCACTGGATTTGGGTCGGAAAGGGAAAAAACGGGATTGAGTTCCCGCTTACAGATCACTTTTGGTTTTCGCAAAAACAGCAGCATCCAATCCGTCAGAACCAGCCCTAAAAAGCCGACAAATGCCGTTTGAGCCAGCGGGAAAAGCCATCCAAACGGATAGGCCATCGCGAACATCGCCGCCGATGCGCCAAAAAGCCAGAAAAAACGGTTGGTTAGGTACAAAGGTGAGAGGGGTGAGAGACGTGAGAGGGGTGAGAGACGTGCGACTATTGTTTTTTAATAAAATCAGCATATGCCCTGCCGCGCCTTTCTGCAAAAAAATCAAACAGAAGCATAATCAGCCCTTGTGCAAACATTCCCACGCCCAATCCTTTGGTGAAACTGAGTTCCGGATTCAGCAGGATGATGGCCAGGCCAAGCACAATGAAAACAACTTCCAGCCATTTGATCCGAATAAAGTTGCGCAAAACCGCCTCCATACGCGGGGATTCCAGTTTGCGAAACTCGGCAGGAGAATCTGACAGCAATTTTTCCAGATCATCGGCTTGAAAGTCACTGCGTCGTGCAACCGTGGCGCCCACCATGATTTGCACAATGCCGACCACAACCAATGGAATAGAAAGGCCTGTGTAAAATGGAGCACCTGCACTCAGTAAAACGCCGCCACCTACGGCACAGGCTGTAATACCAATCGCCATTGCGATGAACCCGCCCAGTTTTTCTGCCTGGAAATAGGATTGAATCATTTTTTGAGTTTCAAGTTAAAAGTTTCAAGTAGCAAGTTAAAAGTAGCAAGTCTGCACAACGCTGGAAACTTGCTACTTTTAACTTGCTACTTGAAACTTTATTCCACTTTCGAAAACGTAACGCCTGAATCAGGGCGAAGGAACAACATTCCTGTAGTACAAATGGTGTCGCCGGCTTGAATTCCTTCGGTAATTTCGATCATTCCGGCCTGACGAACGCCGGTTTTGACGACCACAAACTTCGCTTTTCCGTTTTTGCTAAGGATCACTTTTTTGTCGCGGGCTTGCGGTATGATCGCCTGACTTGGAATGAGCAGGGCCTCGGCTTTGTTGCCAAGCGCAAGGCTGACCTCGGCAAATGCTCCGGGCAAAAGTCCTTTGCTATTGGCCACTGTTGCACGCACTTGCAGGTCACGCGAGCCTTCCGCAATGCGCTGTTCGGTGGCTTGCACGGTGGCTTTGTGTTTGGAATCATTGCCTTCCACGGTAAATTCAAGCGGCTGACCAATGCGGAGTAGCTGGCTGTATTTTTCCGGCACGGCGAAATCCAGTTTGAGCGCAGAAGCGGAGCGGAGCGTGGTGATGGCCGTGGCCGGCGTGACGTACGCCCCCGGACTAATGCGCCGCAAGCCAAGGATGCCGTCATAGGGCGCTCTCAGTTCTGTCTTGCTGAGATTGACGCGAAGCAATTCTATGTCTGCCTGGAAGGTCTGGGTTTGCAGCACGGCTAGGTCGTATTCCTGTTGGGCCACCCCTTTTACCTTGAGCAATTCGGAAAGACGTTGTTCCGTGATTTCGGCTTGTTTGAGCTGTGTTTCTAGTTTTTTGAGCTGCGTTTTGAGGTCGCCATCAAAAATTTTCAGGAGCAGATCGCCTTTGCGTACCAATCGCCCTTCTGGCAGGTTGAGTCGTACAACTCGTCCGGATGCCTCGGGATGCAATTCAGTTTCTTCGGCAGGGATAAGGTTGCCACTGGCCGTTACGCGCTCAGTGAGCACACTGGGCTTTGCCACAAAACCTTCCACGGCGGTGACGCTGAGCGCTGCTTTTCCCGAGGTTGCTCCACTGGGAGCGCCCGCTTTTTTGTCCGATTTCCCGCAGGAGCTGAGGAGCGACAAAAAGAGTATTATTACAGATAGGTGCTTCATTAACAAATAGTGTTGGCTTGGGATAGACGTTGAGGGATATGGAGCATTTTCTGGCCCAAAAATAGGAAACCCTGCTGGAGGCAAAGGGTTTAAAATCAGATAAAGTTTGGCTTGCCAAGATATTCTGCTCAAATTTGTCAAACAACCCTTTCGGATGATGTAAAGGACTCCTTTAAGCTTAGATTTGCGGGAAACAGAATCCACTTTTATGAAACAACTTTCCTTTATATTTTTGTTTTACTGCGCCTTTCAACAAGATTTTCTTTTTGCCCAAAACACTACAACCTGGTTTGTAACCGGCGCTAAATGGGGCTA
>JAUSMG010000448.1 GCA_030645295.1 Saprospiraceae bacterium
CGATATAAAGGTGGCCGATGAAGCAGAGGTGAAACGCAACTGGGAACAACTCAAACTCAAGGAGGGCAAGAAATCTATTCTGGAAGGAGTGCCTGCTGGGTTACCCGCCATGGTGAAAGCTTACCGGATGCAGGAAAAGACCAAACAGGTGGGATTCGAGTGGGAAAACACGGAGCAAGTGTGGGCTAAAGTGGAAGAAGAGATCGGTGAATTGAAGGAAAATATCCAAAACAATGCCCCCCAGGCTGACATCGAAGAAGAGTTTGGCGATGTGCTTTTTTCCCTGGTCAATTATGCCCGATTCATTGGTGTAGACCCGGAAACTGCGCTGGAGCGCGTGAACCGAAAATTTAAAAAGCGTTTTGAGCACATAGAACAGAATGCGCCCAAACCCTTGAAAGACATGACTTTAGCCGAAATGGACGTCCTGTGGAATGAAGCTAAAACGCTTTAAACGGCACTTCGTTTTTTTCTAAACACACCGTGCAAATTCCAATAAAACAAAACCGCTGCCAGCCCCAGCCAGATATACATCCACACCTTCGCGGGAAAAAATCCTACTACTTTTTCGTACATCGCCAGATCGCTGCTCGGCCCTACATTGAAATCCTGGATGATGTACAACACTGCTGCCAGACCAAGGAACATCAAAACGTCTTGATCAGCGCGGGTTCGAAGCGCTATAAATGTAAGCGTAAGCGCAAAAAGCCACAATATCCCGGTGCTTTCAAAAGATTCGAACCACACCACACCCGCCAGTCCCATAAATGCTGCCATCACCAGCAAAGTAGCCTGGGCGAGATGGTGATGCCGCGCTCCGATGCGGAAAAGAATGTTTCCAAGGATCGCGCTGCCCAGATATCCACCGATAAGGACGAAGCCCGGACTGCCTCCCCGCGTTGCGGTGTAGCCACTTCCATCAGAATTAACCTGCAACCCTTCCACAGAACCGCCGGTCAGGATAGCCCCCATTGCATGGCCAAATTCATGCATAAACGTGACCAGCATCGTCACTGGATAAAGCAGTAATGTGCCGAACGATCCGCCCATGAATTTGAGCACGCCATAGACCAGAAGCATCGCAAAAACGCGGAAGTGAAGTTGGGTTTGCATAAGATAATCATACTTTTAAGTAAGCCATTGCTTTAATCTAAATTTCCAATCCATTCTCCCGCGCTACTTTTTCATAAAAAATTCCGGCTGGGGTCAGCTCACGGTCCATCGTATCAAAATCTACCCGGGCGAGACCAAACCGAAAAGTTGGCCCCAGATGCCATTCAAAATTATCCCAGGTGCTCCAATGAATGTAGCCCTTTAGATCTACCCCGGCTTGAATGGCAGTATGGCAGACTTTCAGGTAGTCCTTTATCGCTCCGATCCGTTGTTGTGCATCGTCCGTGCAAATGCCATTTTCGGTGATTATGATCGGTTTTCCGTATTTTTTGTGAAAACGTTGCATGACTTCTCCCAATCCATTTGGTCGGTAACCCCACATCTTATCATGTGGGATTCCAAGTTTTTCCAAATCCTTTTTTCTCGAGATCGCATCCATCGGGAAGGGGTCAAAGATCATGTAGGCGTAATAACTCAGTCCCCAGAAGTCGCATCGCTCAAATGGTCGTGCCGCCCTCGTCATAAACCACCAGCGCGTAAAAGCTGCTACCAATTTCCCCAATATGCCCCGACCCTCGAAGCACGCTGTATTCAATGAAATTCCAATCGGTGCGTCCGTTTTATCGCGCAGCATCGTCACAGCAATGTCGTGCGCTTTGCCCATATTGTCAAGTACCGTGTTGGCGCTCAGATATTTGCCTTTTTTCCGGGGCGGGAAATTGCCTAAGATGTAGGCGTTCATGGCATACACATTCGGCTCGTTGAAGGTGTTCCAGACCTTCACATATTCCCCAAAATGCTTTATACACTGTCGCGCAAAATCCAGGAACATTGGAATATTGTCTTCATTGGTCCATCCACCTTTTTGATCAAACCAATTGGGATGCGCAAAATGATGCAACACAAACATTAGCCCGACACCGCGCGAACGCAAATCCTCAAAAAATTGGCGGTATTCTGCGATCACTTCCTTCTCAAACTTTGCAAAAGGTCCCCGTTGCAAACGGCTCCAGTCTACGCCACAGCGATAGATCGAACCAAACCGCGCAATGATCTTTGCATCCTCCGCGCGGCGTAATTCATGATCGGTTGTTCGTTCAAAAACATAACCATCCAGAGCACGAAACCCACGCCAGGGGTGTTCGCCTGCGGTTTCCACCTGCGCTGCTGCAGTGGAAGTACCCCATAAAAAACCATCAGGAAAAATGAGTCGCATTGGAGGGTTGGTGTTGGGTTGCCAGACGCAATTTTCGGAAGTGCAATTGATACTCGGGATTATTTTTTTGCACAAACAAAAAGACCCGCTATGGCGGGCCTCTTTGCGGGGGGAGGAAGATGATCGAAAACCCCGATTAATACGGGAATACCGAAAGGCCGAGGGCCATTGTTCAATTCGATTTCTTATCGGTCGGGAGTTTCCTAAGTCCTTTTGAAGTGTATATTGAAGGCCAAAAGCTGGCGTTTTTTAAAAAAAGCCCCTCACCGCGAGCCTAACCGGAAGGGGCAACCATGAGATTATAATCGATACAAAACATGGAGCAGGTTGCTGAAACCGACAAAGCGGCAACAGACCGGACCACAATTTGTAACCTTACGGTCGAAGTGGTAGTGATTTAAAAGTAAGTACTTTAAAATCGAAAAAACTATCGGTTGGGAGCGTAAATTCGGCAGGGTGCCGCAGATTAAAAGAAAAAGGTTGCTGCAAAGATAGCCTGACTACCGCTTGCAACAACCTTTTCAAAATATTTTTTCTGTACTGGTACAAAAATACCAGATACAGCATTAAAACTTAAAGCCCAGGGTCAATAAGAAATCATTGGTCACAAATTCAGCGCTTGCAGCTGGTGCATCTGCATACGCTTGGACAGAACCTTTTCCAACACCACGCCGCCAGCCAAAATCAAGGTAGAAAGATTTCCCCCGCACGCCAGCGCCGGCACTGAAACCGGTATTAAAGCCCGTCACCCCTTCTTCGGGTTTACCCAAAAGGTTGAATCCGCCGCGAAGCCGGAACTCATCAAGGGCCAATTCGCCGCCGAGTCGCACATTCATGGCTTGCTGGTAGTTGCGTTGAATGTCTGCATTCACCGCCCGTTCATACTGCTGATTGTCTTGACTGGCCACATCGGCAGTAAAATTATAGCGGTTGGCGGCGTAGTCCACCCACTCCAGATCTGCACTCAGGAAACCCATTTTTTTCACCACCAGGGCAGCACTAGCACTGGCACGCCAGGGAGTGCGGAGCTTGTAGTCAAAAGTGCCATCAGGAGAATTTTGTATTTCCCCTTTTGTGGAACCACTACCATCCGTATAGTCGTAAGAAAAAGTGTTGCTGTAGGAGTCCGTAAGGCTCATTGCAGTGGGGGTATGGAAGGCTGCACCGAGCCTAAAGGCCTGGCTGACTTTGTAGATCACACCCAACTTAAGGTTTACGCCCACCCCTGTAGAACGCAGGTATTCGGTATAGGTCAACTTGTCAAAATAATCAATGGATTCAGTCGGGTCGCTCTCAATATATTCACCCTCAATGCGGTAGTTGACAAATGGAACCCCAACAGTAGCGCCCACCATCAATTTTTCATCATAATTGCCTGCAAAAGCGATGGCCATTTCGTTCATGCGCCCAAATGTGGTGACAGCATGCGAGCGGTTCACGTTTGTATTTTCATTCCCGGCAAAATCATAGGTCAGGTTTCCATCTACATCTTCATAGATTGCATTGGCATTAGTGGCCATTTCTGAGCCAAATGGATCGAGGTTGCCGGTATTTGCATCAGAAAAGAAGCCATTCATAATGGTTCCGGGAGCATTGCCCTCATAATAAATGGCG
>JAUSMG010000458.1 GCA_030645295.1 Saprospiraceae bacterium
AGCCATTATTGTCTGTAAATGAATAGGTTAGCGTATAAGTTCCGACTCCTGAGGCAGCAGGGTTAAAGATGTCACCCGACACCTGTCCCGTGCCGCTGGACGTCCAGATTCCTCCTGTTACAGGATTACTTGTGAGGGTGATTGCTGTTTGACTCACACAACTTTTTGCAGTTGCAGGCACATCAACTATGGGCAAGGGCAGCAAGGTTATAGTCATTGTTTTTGTGGCGGTGCAAGGGCTTCCAGCAACGCCATAGGTATAGGTCAAAGTTTTTACCCCTGGGCCGCCGGCATTTGCTGGAGTAAAAAGTCCCCCTGGCGTAACGCCACCAGCTGGGCTGATAGACCAAGTGCCGCCTGTCGGCATGGGTGCTAATTGAAATGGTTGGGCATTGATGCAGAGGCTCATATCTGCCTGCAAAACAATAGTGGCAGGTACTTGTACCTCGAAGGTGCCGGTAGATGTATTCGTGCCACATTCATTTGTGACAGATGCCGTATAAATAAAATTTGTGGCTACAGTTACTGGTCCATATTGAATCCCCGTCGGGTTTTGAAGCGTAGAAGTGGCCGGCGAGCCACCCGGGAATGACCACGAAAAGGCCGAAATGGTTCCATTTCCGGTGGAGTAAATCGGGGCATTGGGGCTGGTGAAGTTCAGGGTGGCCGACTGACAAAATGGCCCAAGCGTTGGAAGTGTAACGGTAGGTTTGTCCTTTACCACAATGGTTCGCGTCCATGTGGAGGTTGAACACACATTCGTGACGGTTAGGGTAACCGTATAAGTGCCAGCTGCCGTGAAAAGGGCCGTTGGGTTTTGGATGCTGGTATCGATCGTCCCGCCTCCAGGCTGCCAGCTCCAACCCGTGGAGGGCGAGATATGCCAATTATAGGAAATCAGATACCCCGTACTCTGGTTGTTAAAATTGACCGTTAAAAGCGGCAAACAGCCATTGGGGTTGCTGAACTGGGCATTGGCGATCGCAGTGGGTGGTTCGAGGACGGTAATGGTTTTGGAGATGGTGGCTGGCCCGCAAATTGGAGTGGGGTTAAGTGTCATCGTTACGGTGTAGGTTCCAGGTTTAAGGAATTTGATTTTGATGGTTTGGTCGCCCAGTAGGTTGCCGCTTACCACCGTCCAGTCAACTCCAAAGCTGCCCGAAATCATCCAATCGGCGTTTAGTTCTTCTACGCAAGGGCCATTGAAATTCACTATTTCATAAATATCGGTAGAAATGTTTGTGAAGGTAAACTCCTCATTCGGACAGTCATGTAACGGGTGTTGAATATTGAAATCAGGTACAGGCTTGGTAACAACTCTGATCGGCGATACAAAGAAGGTCTTTTCATCACATGGATTTGAAACCACTAAATAGATAGCGGTAGCATTCTGATATTGCCCACCCGTTCCGTTAGGCGTTGTTTCCCCGCATGTGGTTTCAATAAAATTATAGGAAAATGTAAAAGGATTTGGCAAGGCCTCCTGGAGAAATATAGGGCTGACTGTCTGCCCGTTTTTAGTAAATTTGTAGGTAGTGCCGGGAGGGTTGTTTATATAATTGGTAACACGGAAAAGTAATTGGTAAGGAGCGCATAATACCGATGGAAAGCTGTCGCTCTCAAGTCCAGCCGAGGGCGTCCCACCTTTGAAGCATTTATAATTATTGGTCAAAATACAACCATTAGGCAAAGTAGCAGTTAATGTGATGGTATGATAGCCTGCACCCGTATAAGTATGCGAAACGGTGGCTGTAGGCGGATTGGCAGGAAATGGCTCAACCGGGCCGTTTGATTCCCATTGAATCGTGTAAATTGTCCCGCCAGGATTTCCAGCTGGCGTGTTGTTGCTTACAGTCACTTCGTTTGATTGGCCACTGCCACAAATTTTTATTATACCTCCAACCGGCTGCCCCTGCCCTGAACTCACATACAGCGTTGGCTGCTGCCCAGCCTTCACCATAACCGTTTGCGATCCAGGGCATGCATTACCATCCCTTTCAACTTTCACAGTAAAATTAGTCGCCATCGCAGCATACGGATAAATGAAGGTCTGGGTGATTCCCATACCGTTATTGAATCCGCCTACTCCGTCCAAATCCCACTTGTAAGTAGAGCCCATCACAGGATTGGTCACAGTAAACGTAACAACCTCCCCGGGACAAGGCATATTTGGAGTAAAAGTGAAATTACATTGAGCGAAAATCGGTTGTGCAAACGTCCCAAGGCATACTATAAAGGCGCAATTCTTGATAATGGGATTCATGGTGAAAATTGATTTAATAATATATGAGGTATGAAGAGCAATAACCTGGAAAACGTTTATTCAATACGCAAAATGCGGGCAATCCAAACTTTTCCCGCGGGGTCTTTTCCGGCCGCTACCCTGCCCGCGTTCACCGAAGGTTTTCATGCCCCGGAAAGCGTAGCGAAGGTTGAGCTCATAGATATTGTTACTGCGGATACCCAGACCGCTGGTGTTGACATCCACACTGAGACCGAGGTAGAAATTGTCCTTTTTCTTGCCTTGAGGTTGACTGGAAAATCCTGCCGAAATGCTCATCGCATTGGTATGCTTTGCGCCAGCCAAAGGTGCTCTGCTGTGATACATCGTCCCAACCGTGAACTGGTTGAGGAAAATAACATACAGCCCGCCGGAGAAAAGTGTGAGACTTTTGCCAGGGTTCAGCGGGTTGGGACCCTGGGTCTCAAAACGAAAATTGGGGGAGAGCGTGATACGACGTCCAACGCCTTGCAAAAACTCAAGGGGGATGATGGTTCCGCCATGAAGGGTGATCCTGGCGGGCACCTCCGAACCAGTCTTCAGAAAAGATTCATCCGGACCATCTCCAAACAAACTAGCCAAATGGTGGACTGCAAGACCAATATGCGAGCGCCAGCTGTATTTGTTTTTACGATTGCTGCGCGTTAAACTGTCCCAACGCCGGACGACTCCAAAGGCGAAATCATGAAAAAGTATGGACTCTCTCCCGGGCGCTACTGCGGAGGCATAGATGTTGCCAAAAACAGGGTCAAGTTGGTCGGAAAACGTGAGTTTGCTCCAGTCAAGCCGTTTCTGATTTAAGGAGTATTTCAGTCCGAAATGCCAATTGCTGCGGGCTCCTGGTATGACGTAACTATACAATAGTCCCGCTGAAGACGATTCCAGTGGCGCTAACCCTTCCTGGGCATGAGAAATTGCAACACCGAAACCAGAATTCCACAATGGTTCCTGCCACTCTGCCGTAGTGGTAACAAAACTATAGCCACGGTCTGCAGCAAACCATTGATTTCTGGCTGTAGCACTCAGTTGTAACCCATCCTCCAGTCCTGTAAAAGCCGGGTTCAGGTAAGATCGATTGGCGAAAAACTGAGAAAGGACGGGATCCTGGGCAAGCACTGCGCTACCCTTCAGAAAGAGAACCGTTAGGATTATGGCTGCGGGTATTTTCATTTGAAAAGCATTGTTTTGAAAATCAGGATTTGATTAAAGGTGATTTCGCAGCAGGCAGAGGCTTTTTAAAAAAAATCTTCAATCCATGTATTTTGGATGGCTGCTTAAAATTTCTCAAAGATTCACCTTCTTATCTAGGTTTCAAAGCCCTTCGCTCAAAAGGTATGAAATCATACTCCAGCCGGGGTGCTATGGAAAACCCGATCTTTAAATAACCGCGCTGTGCTCAATGCTGTAAGGAAGCCGCAGATTTAATCTTGATCTTAATTCCTACGGGGTTGATCAGCGTCCAGGTATCCCCGATTGAATCGAGCGGGATATCCATTGTGCATAATCCGGCGCAAAGTGGACAGTCATAGCCGGTGAAAGTGAACAGTAAACTCAGGGCTAAAAGCGATCATTATTCCGGAGCAAACTGAACACTTTTTTCAGATTGAATTTGGATTAAAAATCCGGCGCAAAGTGAACGTTTTCCGGCGGCACTTATAGCCAAGATACTGAAAGAAGGCGCTGAACTCCGGCTTTTCTCGCAGGAGCAACCAATAAAGTTGCTTTAAGTACGATGGCAATTGCTGAAAGCTTGCTACTTCGGCATGAAAAAGATCCCGGGCCTGCATGGAATCATTGAGCGGATTGTTGATCGCCTCCGTTTGCAGTTTATCATCCTTCACCAAAGCGTGATACGGCTTTTGCGGAAACAGCAAGGGCGACCAATACAAGGTATCTAGGGCATTGGACAGTGGAATACCTGCCGCGCTTACCGAAGCGTGGATGTATTTCAAATCATGCTTCAGGATATTATGGCCGCAAACAAATGCAGCGCCTTTCATAAAGTCTGTGAATGCAGTAATCGAATTTGCATGAAAACGCCTCCCATCCTCCAGGATGCAGCCGATGTCCAGCACCTTGTGGGTGGTAGGATCAATTTCGGTATCTAGGAAGGCGATGTCCATTTTTAGGGATGGGTTTGGTGAGGGCGTCCAAATATTAGCCAAAAATGGGCCACATTCGATAGTTTCAACGAAAGGGTGCCTTGCATACCGCATTGGACCGTCTTATTGGTAGTGTTTTGCGAATACTAAGATGAAGAACTTTTTTGGTTTTTTTGACACACTTTTTGGGAGACTATCAAAAGTTTGCTGCAAATGTGAATATACCGGACTAATCTGACCCCTTGTACCGGACGATATTGACCCCCTCCATTCCGGATCAATCTGACCCCTCTGTACCGGGTCATGTTGACCCCCTCTGGAATCGATTCAACAGAGCCGGATTCCGGACGATGTTGACCCCTTTTTTAGGAACGGCGATTTGATGCAAAACCTGTTATGTTCTGTTTTCAAAAAAGAAAACACACATGGCAGCCGCGACCAAAACAATGCATCAAATTCGACAAATTCTCGACCTCAAGTTACGAGGTTACCCGATCAAAAAAATTGTCCGGCTTAGCAATACAGCCCGGAATACGGTGCGCGATTATCTTCGCAAAGCCGCTGCTACGAGTGTTATGTTGAGCGATTTGATCGCGCTCGACGATGACGCCCTATCCCGGATTTTACAAGGTGATCCATCGCCTCAAAGCAGTCTGGATCCTCGTCGGTCTGATTTTGAGAAGCGCCGGGAGTACTTTGCTGCGGAACTAAAACGCGTAGGTGTCACCAAGCAGATCCTGTGGGAAGAATATCTGCGGGAATATCCCCAAGGGTACGGGTATTCTCAATTTTGCTATCATTTAAGCGCGTATTTGCAACGTTCCCAAGCGGTTATGCACCTGAAGCACCGCCCTGCAGAGCAGATGATGGCGGATTTTGCGGGTGACAAAATGAGTTGGGTCGATCTTCTTACCGGTGAAGAGCACCGGTGCGACATACTTGTTCTGACCTTTCCGTTCAGTTCCATGACGTATGCTGAAGCGCTCCCTTCTCAACGCCAGGAACATTTGCTGCCGAGCCTGTGCCGTGGTTTTGAATACTTGGGCGGCGTGCCATTCAGTGTCAAGTTTGACAACCTAAAGCCCGCCATTGTGCGCCCCAACCGGTATGAGCCCAAGATCACCGAAGCGCTCCAAAGCCTGGCACTCCATTACAACACCACCATCATGGCAGCCCGGCCCTTCCGGCCGCGGGACAAAGCCAGTGTGGAGAATGCCGTCAACAAAGTCTATCAGCGCATTTTTGCGCCGCTGCGCAATCAGACATTCCATTCCCCGGCTGAACTGAACGCTGCTATCCGCAAACAGTTAGATTGGCACAACTCCTTGAATTTTAAAGGAAAAGACTACAGCCGCCGCGATATTTTTGATAAAGAAGAAAAAGGGGTGCTGCGCCCTTTGCCCCCAACTCCTTACACCTTACAGCATGTGACGTGGGCCAAAGTTCAAAAAAACTGCCACGTCATCCTCGGCGAAGACCGTCACCAGTACAGCGTTCCCTTCCAACTCATCGGCAAAAAACTCAAAATAGTCTACAGTGAAGATACCGTTGAGATGTATGACAACCTTGCGCGGGTGGCTGTTCACCGCCGCAATCAACTTGCTCACGGGTATACCACCCTGGCAACGCATCTGCCGGCCAACCATCAACACATCGCCGCAAGGCAGGGCTGGAACGCTGATTATTTTTTGGAAAAAGCTGAAAAAATCGGGAGCGCTACCCGCGCTGTCTTCCATAGGGTGCTGACATCCAAGGTTTTCTATGAACAAACCTACAACTCCTGCCTGGGCCTGCTCAAGCTCGCCCAGCGATATGGCAATGACCGCATGGAAGCCGCCTGCCGACGTGCTGCTGCCGCTTCAACCGTCAACTACTCGGTGATCCAGAGCATACTGGAAAAAAATCTGGATCGCGCACAGACGTTGTTCGGGGAAGAAGCATCACCCATAGCCCCACACGAAAATGTCCGCGGGCCACACTCCTATCAATAACCAATATCGTTCACCGTAAATCTTACACATCATGAATACACAAGCAACACTCGACCAACTTCACTCCCTCCACCTGAGCGGAATGGCCCGGCATTACGAGTCAATTCTTCAACTCCCCACGCACCAGCACCCCGATTCGCATTCCCTCATCGCTTCACTGACCGATGCCGAACATCAACATCGTAATCATGCAAAAATCCAACTGTACATCCGCTTGAGCAAACTTCGATACCCCGCCTTGCTAGAACAACTCTCTTATACCTCTGGGCGCAACCTCACTAAAGATCAAATAATCCCGCTGGCTGATTGTTCCTGGATAGATCGGGCGGAAAACATCCTCATATCAGGGCCAACCGGAAGTGGAAAAAGTTATTTGGCCTGTGCCATCGGGCATCAGGCATGTGTGATGGGATACCGAACACTTTACTTCAACATGAACCGGTTCACAGACAAAATCATGCTCTCCAAACTCGACGGTTCTTTTACCAAACTGCTCAACCACCTTGAAAAAATCCACCTTATAGTCCTGGACGACTTCGGACTGGCGCCCATGGATCAAAACACCAGATTAGCCCTTCTTCAAATACTGGAAGATCGATATGCAATAAAATCAGTGGTCATTGCATCACAACTCCCTGTCTCTGCATGGTATGATTACATCGCAGAACCAACCCTGGCAGATGCTATCCTCGACCGGCTTCTGGCAAACGCACATCGATTTGATCTAAAAGGAGAATCGCTCCGGAAAAAATCTTACCCCAAAACATAGTAGTTTTAACCCTTCAAATCGCCGATCCTACTAAGGGGGTCAACATGACCCGGTACAGAGGGGTCAGATTAGTCCGGTACGGAGGGGGTCAACATGACCCGGTAGAGGGGGTCAGTATCACCGGAATATTCAAAATGAAGATTTTACTGAATCCTTGAGTGCGTAAATACTCTCGGAAAAATACAATAATTGCCGAAGTGACCTTGGGTCAAAGACAAGGGCGTGGTGGGAAGATACCATACTTATGCTTGGGTGAACACCTGAAGGAGTGGACATTAACTATGTTCCAGTCCCATCAGGAGCAGAGATCTTAATAAACTCATCAGGGCTTTGTCTTGCACGCTCAATCTCACCATTTTTCCATTTTTCGATTGCAACTGAAATGATTTCAGCCTGTGCCAATGAGATGGTTTTCAACAGTTCTTTATTGGCTATCAATTCTGCATTTAGTTTTTGATCATTTATTTCTTGTGCAATCCTCAATTCTGTGTTTACCTTCTGATTAACATCAGAAATAAATTTCTTTTTATCTACTTCACTTTTATACCTAATTTCCTCAACCCGATCATCGTAGGGACCCGATTCTGCCATCATCTTAAAAAGTATTGGGGTGATTTCGATCGCAATTAGAAGTATTGTAAGCATCCATTTAGCATACCAAACGACCGAACAGGTTTTATTGATTATTGGGCTGCTCCCTGGTTGCATTGCTGTCATTCTTGCGTTATATAGAGAGGTCGAATCGGCAGCACCAGTTTTCTCCGTAGAAACTGAGTAATTTCTGTTATATATTGTATCAACTTCGTAGCTTAAACGGTTTAAAGCCTCAAGTCTTGCCATAAAACCATTGTACTGGACAGATACATCTCCATAGTATTTGACCTTTTTTTGATAAAGGGTGTCAATTTCTTGAATCTGGTCATTGAGGTTTTGAATTGCGTTATTATTTTGCGCTAGAAGTGCGCCATAATTTTTTTTAAGGCCATCTTGCACCGTAGATATCGTATTGCTTTCTGCCTGTTGGCCAGAGCGAATTTGATCAATTTCACGCTTGAAATTCTTTGCTTCCTTTTCCAGACTATTTAACTGTAGTTGCTTTTTATATAAGGATGAATAACTATCTGAACGGGAACTATTTTGCAATTGTAAGATATCTGTATTTAAAACACTCTGGCGAGACTGGTTTTTTGTCAGTTTTTGCTGTAAGGTTCTTTCTTGCGCTGAAAAGGATGAGATCTTTTGATTGGAGAGCTCAATTCTTGGGTCGTGCCCCTTCATATCTTCTGCCAGCGACTTTTCTTGACCTCTTAATTCAGCAATCCTATCTTTTAGCCGTTGTTGCTCATCTCGTAAATCATTCAAGCCAGCTGTCATTTTTTGCCTCTTTTCATTGATCATCTCTTGAATTTCAACGGTAATCTCCTTCTCAAAGACCTTTAGTTCAAGCGGCGTCGCAATTACAAATCCAATTAGAATTGCTAATATAATACGGGGGAAAGCATTTTTCCATTCATCCCAAGTTATTTTTGATGTGCCGTCGCCCTTGCCAATGCTTGATACTATATATCGGTCTAAATTAAAGATTAAAGCTCCCCAAAATGCCCCAAAGAAAAATGCGAGTGGTACATCTTGAAAGGCGGTATAAAAAGCATACCCACCTGCAAAACCTGCCATCAAGGCAGTAAAGAGTATAGTCCCCCCAATACCAAAGTATTTTCCCCACTCCGTTGGATACTTATCCAAAATAGAGACTTGTGCTCCTGCACACCACCAAAGAATCTGTTGAAGTGTTTTCATGATTAATTCCTTTTTAGTAGATCAATGAGTTCTTGAAGTTTGTGTGATACTTGAGCACGAATCTGGTCGAAAACAGAATCAAAATCAGGCAACCGCCAAATAGACGCTCTAGGTGGAATATGTACATCTATTTTAGTGAGATGCTCAACCTCTAAACCTACCCAAGGAAATTCATTCAAATTTCCATCCTTAGAAAAATCCGGCAAGACTGGGCGATCAAACGCAATATTTAATTTAGCATCAAAAGCTACATTTGGAACCAGGATCGATTCGATGATAGGCACTGGTATCGTGAATATTTGAAGTGTTCTTGAAGCGGCAATTCCAAAAGGTGAGTAGGCGGTGAGTTTAAAGGAAATGCTCTCTTTGGGATTGATCGTTATCGTGTCTGCAACTTTTTGTATTTCTCCAGTAAACGGTGATATTTCTACTCTTTCAGCGTTGGTGATTTTCCAGGATAGTTCCACAGGCATTTCTGCCAGAATATACTCTTGGCTTGTATTGAAAAATTCAATTACGGGAGGCTCCTTTGAAACCTGGACTTCGATTTGCTTAGTTACGGACGTCCCAAAATAGCTCTCAGCACGTAATGTATAAATCTGATCCGTCTTGGGGGAAACTTCAATTGAAGTCTTCCCGGACACTTTTCCAAGACCCGGTTCAATGTAGATATTTTCAGCACCTTCTATCTGCCAGGAAAGCACTGCAGGTGTTTTATCGGTCAGAATAAGACGGTCTGAGGTGAAGTTGAGAATTAAAGGTGGTTTGTCTGATACGTTGATCTGAATCGATTTGGTGGATGAGATTCCGTATTGGTTATAAGCGGTGATCTGATACTTGGTAGCCCTTTTGGGGGTGACAGTTGCAGAGCCACTAGAAGGTTGTTCTCCTAACCCGGTAATTATCACTTTGGACGCATCTGGGACAGACCATCTGAGCTGTATTGAAACCGGACCAGATAAAAGGGTCAAATCAGATTCGAAAAATGCAATATCCGGGGGCTTATCTTGCAATTCGGTTTCTTTCAATACCCATTCGTAAAATTCCTCTACTTCTGGGGCTACCCGAATCGCACGCCGTTCAATTGCCTTTGCCAATTTTAATCCATCAAATGTGGTACATCGGCTTAAAGCCACGTAAACCTGCCCAGAATCCCAGGCATTGCTTACATCCGCAAATACTCTATCCAAGGAGAGCCCTTGGCTTTTATGTACGGTAATAGCCCATGCAAGTTTTAATGGATATTGGGTAAAAGTGCCCTCTACTTTTTCTACGACTTTCTTTTCTTTTTCATCCCATTCGTACTTAATACGTTCCCAAGTCACTTTTTCGACACTGGTTGAGCCTCCCTCTGGAAATGACACTGTAATGATATCATCCTG
>JAUSMG010000216.1 GCA_030645295.1 Saprospiraceae bacterium
GTTGGTGCAGCACAGCGGTTTACGGCCAGAGTTATCGCCGCAGAAGTCCTGAAAATGTTGTGGACGAGATCGTTTGGCTGCAAAAAAACTATGCATTTGACCTGATCTGGTTTGTAGATGATGTGTTTACGGTGAGCCATAAATGGCTGAATGAATTCTGCGATGCATTGCAAAAGCGCAGGGTGAACGTCCGATTTGAATGCATTACGCGCGCGGACCGGCTGAACGATGGGGTGCTGGAACTGTTGAAAGCTGCGGGTTGCTTCCGGGTGTGGATCGGGGCGGAAAGTGGGTCGCAGCGCATCATTGATGCCATGGATCGAAGGGTAGACGTGGCGCAGGTACGGGAAATGATTCGTTCGGCACGCCGGACGGGTATCGAAGCCGGTACTTTTATTATGCTCGGCTATCCGGGGGAGACAGAGGTGGATATACGCGAGACGGTGCAGCATTTGAAAGACTCCAATCCCGACCTGTTTACCATCACCGTAGCCTACCCAATTAAGGGTACGGGACTATATGATGCGGTGGAAGCCAGTAGTTTTGCTGAATTGCCTTGGGAAAAACGCACGGACCGTGATTTGGATTTCCGACGGACCTACCCGCGCCGCTACTATGATTTTGCGGTACGCTGGACGGTAAATTCGGTGTACTTGCACAAGGCGCGATTGGCGGGGAAATTGTTGACTTTCAAGGGTTTGAAGTTGCTGGGCAAGGTCAGTGTTGCGCGGGCAGGGATGTGGGCGAGTCGGCATTAAAAAATCTTTCAATTTGCTTCGAGACCTGCAAGGTTTTTCAAACCTTACGGGTTGAGAGAATAAGCAAAGTTGCCTCGTGTCAAAATCACACCAAGTCCGCCCAATGCCCTAACTTTGCGCCCGTTATGACAAAAGATGTACCTCCCCTTCAAACCCCTCAAACCTCAAACATCTCTCACAATATGGTGGGTAATCTGACCCAAGGCGGCGCTAAACTCAAGCGCATCTTCATCGAACCAAAACTTCCTGAAGGCCTCGCGCCGCTCGCTGAGCTTTCTGAAAATATCTGGTGGTGCTGGAATCACGAAGCTACCGAACTTTTTCAAAGCATTGATCCTCAGCAATTTGTTGCACACCAATACAATCCAATAGCCCTGCTGGAAGAGCTGAGCATCGAACGGGCACAGGAACTTTTGGCCGATCCGAATTTTGTGGCAAGGATGAAACGCGTCCACAAAACGTTCCGCGAATACATCGACAAGGCCCCCGCCAAAACCGGTGCGCAAATCGGCTATTTCTGCATGGAGTATGGCCTGCACCAAAGTCTCCGGCTGTATTCAGGCGGACTCGGTGTGCTGGCCGGTGATTACCTGAAAGAGATCAGTGACCGCAATGCCAATTTTGTGGCAGTAGGCTTGCTCTACCGGTACGGCTATTTTCAGCAGGGCATTTCCAACAATGGCGAACAACTGCACCATTCTGACCCGGCCAAATTCACACAACTACCACTTCAACCCGTCCGCGATGCACGGGGCGAATGGATAAAGATACACGTCAACCTCAGCGGACGTACTGTTTGGGGTAAAGTTTGGCAATTGCCAGTGGGACGTATGCCGCTTTACCTGCTCGATACGGATATTGACGACAATACCTGGGAGGATCGCAGCATTACCCACCAGCTTTATGGGGGGGACAATGAAAACAGGCTCCGTCAGGAAATACTGCTTGGCATCGGCGGACTGCGCGCACTGAAGGCCATCGGAATCAATCCTGATCTCTATCATTTGAATGAAGGTCATGCGGCATTCCTGGGCCTGGAGCGTCTGCGCAACTACATGAAAGACACGGGTTTAAGCTTTGAAGAAGCCCTGGAAGTCGTACGCTCTACCCAGCTTTTTACTACGCATACGCCGGTACCTGCCGGACACGATACTTTTTCAGAGGCACTCTTGCGCGATTACCTGTACGAGTACACTTACGCGCTTGACCTCAGCTGGGAAGATCTGGTCGGTCTCGGCAGGCTGGATGCGAAAGATTCCAACGAACTTTTCAATGTCAGCCACCTCGCCATTCGCACCAGTCAGGAAATAAACGGGGTAAGCCGACTGCATGGCGAAGTAAGCCAGCGGATGTTCGAGGAACTCAATCCAGACTATAATTACGCAGAAAGCAACATCGGATATGTCACCAACTCGGTGCACTTCCCGACCTGGGTCGCCCGTGAATGGCTGGATTTTTACGAGCAGAAATTGGGCAAAGGGATTTTAGAAAACCAGACGGATAAAAAACTCTGGGCCAAGATCCACCAAGTCCCAGGTGCTGAGATTATGTCGATTCGCCGACTATTGAAAAAACGTTTGTTGGACTGGGTTCGCAAAACCCTGGCGGAAGACCTGATGCGCAGGGGCGAAAACCCGCGCAGCACTTTTGAAATTGTAAATGCCATCAAAGACGATGCGCTCGTGTTTGGTTTTGCGCGCCGTTTCGCCACTTACAAACGCGCCACACTGCTTTTTAGCAATGAAAAACGCCTCGCTGAGATCGTGAACAACCCGGATCGCCCCGTTATTTTTCTGTTTGCCGGCAAAGCGCACCCTGCGGACAAAGGCGGTCAGGAGTTCATCCGACTGGTCTATAACGTTACAAAAAACCCGCTATTCAAGGGCAAAGTCATCTTCCTCGAAAACTACAGCATGGAAATGGCCAAATTGCTGGTACAAGGGGTGGATGTCTGGCTCAACAACCCCACGCGCCCCAAAGAAGCCTCGGGCACTTCGGGCATGAAGGCCGTGATGAATGGTGTGATGAACTTCTCTGTGCTCGACGGCTGGTGGTGCGAAGGCTATCGCCCCGGTGCAGGTTGGGCTTTGCCTGAAAAGGACACCTATCCCGATCAACCCGTGCTTCAAAATGAACTTGACGCAGAAACGATCTACAATACGCTCGAAAACGACATTGTACCGAGCTATTACGAGCAGGACAAAAACGGCGTGTCGGAGCGTTGGATCAGCCACATCAAAAATACCATCGCTGAGATCGCACCGGAGTTTGTAATGGGCCGGATGCTTCAAGACTATCAAACCCGTTTTTATTCCAAACTCGCCAAACACAGCGAGCAACTCAAGCAAAAAGATTACGCCCTTGCCCGTGAACTGGCCGACTGGAAAATACGGGTTCGCCGCAGCTGGCAAGCCCTGGAACTGGTTGATATGGAAGCGCCTGATACCTTCAACCGCTCCTTGCCCCTGGGTGAAAAATTCGAAGCGAGTGCCACGCTGAATCTTCAGGATTTGAGTGCGGAAGATGTAGGTGTAGAGGTGGTTTTTTTCAAACGGCAGTCTGAAAAAGAACTCGAATTCCTTTTGGTGCAGGAAATGGAAGTGAAAAGTGAGAAGGGCGGGGAAGTGGTTTTTGCCTGTTCCTTTGTGCCGCAAACAGCAGGTGTGTTTGAATATGGTTTCCGGCTTTTCCCGAAGCATAAGTTGCTTCAACACCGACAGGATTTTGGGTTGGTAAGGTGGCTGTGATAAATGCCTCGGTGACCATTCCATCAAAATTCCGTCCCATCAGGACATTTTTAGATGCCCAAACATTGAATTGTATCCGGGCATCGAAACTGCGTTATTTTTGTGCTGTTTTTCACCGCAAAAACTTAACCCATGACTCGATTTTCCGTTGCGGCTATTTTCCTGGCTGGTTTTTTTACGCTTGACAATCAATTGATTGCGCAAGATTTTCGAGTGCAGATCGCTGCTTATGGAGAGCGTATGAAACCCTCTTTTTTCGAGGAGCGTGGCATCGAAAATTATGTAGAAACCACTGATCAGCTCGGGCTATACCGCTATTTCGCAGGGGCCTATAAAACCCGCGACGAGGCCGAAGTGGTTCGTAAAGAAGTGGCCGCAAAAGGCTTTCCATACGCTTTGATCATTGACCTGGAAGAACAACGTGTGCTTTGCGGCGGAGGTTGTCCCTATTTCCGAAATGGCACGGTGTATGTGAAAGACATTCAACGTCAGGAAACTACCAATACCATTTATTTTGAATTTGGTCGATACAGCCTGACCCCTGATTCAAAAGCAGTACTCAATCGCTTTTATGATCAATTGCGGGACAATCCCAAACTCAAACTAAAGATTCACGGCTTTACAGATGGAATAGGGAGCAGAGAGGCCAATCTGCGACTCTCTGCCAATCGGGCCCGTTCAGCACGCAATTACCTGACTTACAAAGGGATCCGGGTGGATCGTATGCTGATGGAAGTGTTTGGCGAGGGCAATCCGATTTTGGCAAACAAGGACGAAGGCGATGACAGGACAGATTCTCCTGAAAACCGCAAATGGAACCGCCGCGTAGTGCTCCTGCTGGTCAATGATTTTGGAGAGGCGGCTACGGATGATTCAGTAATAAGAAACTAATTATCAAGTTAATAGTATCAAGTTGAAAGTTACAAGTAGCGCCCAATCTTGAAACTTGTAACTTTCAACTTGATACAATTAACTTGAAACTCCCCACTTGTAACTTGTAACTTCAAACCGCCAACGCCTTCAATGCAAATTTGATCAGATCCTCCACCCTGGCGACATTTGGATTGTCGCGTATCACGGCGTCGATGGCTTTTTGAACTGCTATTCTGTTGAATCCCAATGATATGAGCGCAGAGAGTGCTTCCTCGCGTACGGTATTGTTAACCATAGAAGGCAGAAGCGAAGGCGCATCAGGCGCTTCTTTGGTGAGTTTACTTTTTAGGTCCAGAATGATCTGTTTGGCCGTTTTTGCGCCAATTCCTTTCACTTTTTGCAGAACATGTGCCTGTTCTCCAATAACGGCTGCCCGAACCTCGTCCACGGTCATGGAGGAAAGTATGAGTTGGGCTGTGGTGGCGCCTACACCCGTTACGCCTATGAGTTGCACAAACATTCCGCGCTCCACCTGTGTGGCAAAACCATAAAGTGTGTGGGAGTCCTCCTTTACAATTAAGTGCGTATAAACCGTGGAACGCTCCTGCCCCTGCAAAGCCGTGTAGGTGCTGAGGGGGATGTTCACATGGTAGCCTACTCCATTGACTTCCAGGGTGATAAAGGCCGGGGAACGATAGGTAATCTCTCCTTTTAGGTATGCGTACATGGGGAACGATGAACGATGAACTATGAACGATGAACGATGAACTGAACGTGCCCACTACATTGGATACT
>JAUSMG010000465.1 GCA_030645295.1 Saprospiraceae bacterium
GCCAAACCATTTTTGAAAATAATAATTTTGGTTTCCATGCGCTGATCCCGACAAATGTTGTGCCACCGAGCATCACCTTGTCGGGCAACACCTTTATCACTACTGCAACATTTAAATCTACTTTTTCGGGTCAGTCCCCGCTTCCATTCGGCGATAGAGGCTATGCCGGAGTCGTCATAGATCGAGTACCATCCCTTAACATCAGTAGAGCCGGGGGAATGAATAGCCAGTTTAAAAATTTACATAATGGTATCATTGCCTCTAACACAAACCTTTCTGTTAGCCATTCCTTTTTTGAGGATATATTAAAGGTTTCTGGTGCGCCTAACCTTCCTGGTACGCTGGTTTCTCCTGGTAAAGGAATTTATTCTAGGAATGGAAGCCTTTCAGTGCTCGGAGTAGGTATTGTTACAGCTAGCCCTTCGACATTCATAAATTGTCACACAGGCGTTGAAGCGGTTCAGACAAGCCTTACCATGACCGAGAACAAGATGACGGGCGTCAATAATGGTATTGTAAGTAGCATTGGCATCCACAAAAATGTATACATTTCAAGCAACAACATCCAAGCTATAGACCGAGGCATTGCAGTTTTTCACGCACTGGCCTTGCCGAATGGTTGTCAGGTACTTAGCAACACCATTAGTATGATAGGTAATGCTCAGGGTGTAGGCATCAAAACGGGCGGTTCGGCTAACTTTTGGCAACAGGAGGGCTTTATTTCATTAAATAATATAACAGTGACGGACGGTGCTGCGGGTATCGATGTAGGGGCCTCTCTTAACCTAAAAGTAACCAACAACGATGTGACGCTGAACAATGGCAGCACCCATTACGGTATTGGAATATCTGGCGGCGACCTCAACGCGGTAAATTGCAATACGATTCACGGAACGGGTGAAAAGGGTCTTTATGGCATTATGGCTGGCCGTAGCAACTTCGTATGCAATACGGCTTCCGGTACCGGAATTGGCCTGAACTTTGAAGGGGTATTTGTGGGCAAAGGCAGCATTCGGGTAGCGGGCAATACTATGCAAAACAATGCTGGAGATGGTTTGCTCATGGGGACAGATGCTGTAATTGGAGAACAGCTGCATCAGGGGAACACATGGACTGGATCCGGATTCACAATAGCACGACACTTAGGTGGAATAGCATCAGCTTTGAGATCAAAGTTCACTGTGGATGCCAACGAAAACGCTAACTTTTTGCCAGACTTTATAAATCCGTTTGGATGGTTTATCGATAATTCTACACCATCTACGACTTATCAGTGCGTTCCAGGCGGCACAGATTGCCCCATCGTCCAAGCTTCGTCTGATTATGTGCGTGAGAAGGAAATTGCTACAGGTCAACTTACAGGACTAACCTATCAGGCTCCCCAACTTTGGACAGCTCAACGAAGACTATATGAGAGGCTTACCGAAGAAGGCAACCCTTACCCTGGTGATGTAGACATCAGTAACTTTTTGGCATCGTCTCAGACCAACAGCATCAAAGCTTATGCTGACCTGCAAATTGGTATTCGCCAGATGTTTCAAACCAATATCAACGACCGAACTGATTTAGATATTTACGAAACACAGATTGCACAAGGCTTGAATCAATTGACTCTAATAGAGGAACACCTTGGTACTTCTGGCCTCAGCCAGCAGGATAGCATCAACGTGGCTGCTATGCGCAATGCCACCCAGCAAACCCTTGATTCTTTGAACACGCTACGGGACACCAAACTCAACAATCTGGCCATTGCGCAACTGAGCATTGCCAATGCCCTGCTATCACAAAACAATGGCTTGATCGGAACTGTAGACTTCAGGATCAACGAGAAAAACGTAAATAGTATTTATCTTGAAACCGTTGCCGCTGGCAACACGGCTTACTCCAGCGCTCAACTTACCTACTTGCAGGCCATTGCAGCACAATGTCCCCTTTCTGGTGGCGAAGCGGTACTACGCGCACGCGATATGCTTGCGTTGGCTCAGGATGCACCAACTTTTTACAATGACGCAACTATTTGTGGAAGTTTGAGGCCATCTCGAGACCGTACAGATCAGGTATTGGTGGATGATTTTGTACAAGTGCGACCAAACCCGGCATCTGACATGGCATTTATTTACTATGCATTTGGTTCTACTAGTACTGAGAAACGCTTGCTATTGTTCAATGTTTTTGGACAACAGGTTACAAATGTCCTTTTACCGAACTCTGAGGGTGAATTAACATTATCTACTCATTCTCTTCCATCTGGTGTTTACCATTTTGTTGTTTCCAATTCTACGGTAAAAGGTAATCTGGTTATAACGCACTAATTTTTCTTATATACCCCAGCCTATTGGAGCAAGTGTTCTGATAGGCTGGGTATTCTTTCTACTGGCATGAAAAAGATAATTATTTGCTTGATAACATTGGTTAGCTATAGCCTGATGGCACAAAAGGAGAATTATGTGTGGGTGGTCGGCCATGACTACAATTTTGATGATTCTTTATATGGCCGGGTAGAAATTGATTTTAATACTGTTCCACCAGCCGTAGACTACTTTGTTGGGGATGTTAATATGAATATGTTTGTGTGTAATACGAGCATTTCTGATTCGACAGGAAATCTGTTGTTCTATTCAAATGGATGTGATATCGCTAATCAGAACGGAGGAATACTATTTAATGGTAACGAAATAAACCCGGGTAGTTATCACACTACTCTTTGTGATGATATTGGTAGGGGTTACGCGGCAGGTTACCCAAGCATTTTAATATTGCCTGTTCCAAGCAATGACTCTTTATTTTTTTTATTCCATAAAAGCATAAAATATATTCCTCCACCCAATGAAGACGGTTATGTTGATAGGCTATTATTTAGTATTGTGAAAGTTAAGGGCAACAAAACAACGGTTTTAGAAAAAAATCTTACTTTGATGAAAGATTCTTTGGCTTACGGCGAAATGAATGCCGTGAAACATGCGAACGGAAAGGATTGGTGGATCATTAGCCCAAGAAGAAATAGTAATCAGTTCTATATGTTCCTCTTTACTAAAGATGGAATCGTCGATACACTCACACAGACTCTTGGGAGTATACCCCCGCCTGACAAGGAAGGGTATGGCCAGACAACTTTTTCGTCAAATGGAGATAAAATGATTCGCTTTTACCCGCATGAAGCGATTGGGTTATACCATTTTGATCGTTCAACTGGTTTGTTTACAGATTTTGATACGATCCATATTGACTTTGGCAACTTTATTTCATTTGATGGAGGCTGTGCAGTTTCTCCCAGTGGGCGTTTTTTATACATCACAGCTGTAACGAAGGTTTACCAGTTTGATCTGTTAGCATCGAATATAAGTTCAACCCAAACCACCATTGCTACATGGGACGGGTTTGTTGACCCAATCGCTATTTCTTTCTGGCTTTGTCAACTCGGCCCAGATTGCAAAATCTATATTATCGGTGGTGGCGATACCCGCTACTACCACATCATCCATAATCCCGATGAGCAGGGCCTCGCCTGTAATTTCGAGCAGCGCGGGCTGGTGCTTCCCACACCCAGCGGGGCCAGTATTCCGTATTTTCCCAATTATCGCCTGGGGCCTATTGATAACCCGGGAGTGCCGTGTACGGCTACGGTTGCAGTGAACAATCCGGTAAGCAGTTTGAACCTGAATCTGCAGGTGTATCCCAACCCGGTAGCCGGGCTGCTCACCTTTGCGTTCAAGGACGAAAAGGGGCAAAAGCGTATTGTATTGCGGAATATGTACGGACAAATCGTAAAACAGGTAGCCGTGACAAGCCTGAGCGAGACCTACACTTTGTCGGTAGAAGATTTGACAAGCGGGATGTACCTATGGGAGGTAAATACTGCATCAGGCATACGGTTAGGGTCGGGCAAGATTATTAAACAGTAGAAACGCGAGTCATCCCGAATTTTTGGGCTCAAAACGTCCCAGAGGGACGACATCTTGGTAGCAAATAGCAGGAAATACGGGTTGGCGTGCCGTAGGTACGCCATCTGAAAACCATAGATAGCGTACCTATGGCACGCGTTTTCCTCGAAACAACATTCTACCAAGATGCCGTCCCTCTGGGACGCTTTGAGCCCAAAAATTCGGATGACTCTTGTCGGTACTTGGAATCAACGGAAAGAAAGAATATCCTACAATTTATTTCCCCTGCAGCTTCATTCCGGCCTCCTTCGCTGCATTGATGTCTGCCCGGTTTTTTTCGATCAGCGTTTTTTGTTCCTGCAGGTATTTCATCGCATCGGCGGTAGACATCCCGTCGGTGGATTTGTAGTTTTTCATCCAATCCATCATTTCATTTTCCGCCTTGCCGATGGCAGCGAGCGTTTCCGTATAAACGGCCGACTGCTCCGGGGTCATGGTGGCAACGGTCAGGGTTTGTTTAAGGTCTCGCGCCACACGGTTCATGTCGGCCAGATCCTTCATGGCTTCGTCATGAATGGTTTCTGTTTCATTGGTCAGGGCTTCGATCTGTTTTTTATCGTCGCCGCAGCCGGTGAAAAGAAGGAGGGTGAAGAGGGTGAGCAATACACCCGCCTTCGCCAAGGCTACGGCGGGTAAAGCGGGTAAAAAAGCAATTTGTTTCATATCAATTATTTCGTTTTGAAAAAGAGCGAGCAAAGGTAGGGCTGAACTGCTTTTACTGGCAGGAAAACACGAATTTTGCCGCGCAAACTAATTTCAAACTCGTCATCGCGCTCCACCTTCGTTAAATTCAGGGCGGATAAAAGGCTAAGGCGGGTAAAACAGCAGCCAGCATGTCCTTACAAGCCATCTCTCCCATCGACGGTCGCTACGCCGACAAGACCCGTGAACTCTCCGAATATTTCAGCGAATACGCGCTCATTCGATACCGCGTATTTGTTGAGATTCAATACTTTATCGCACTTTGCCAATACGGGCTGCCGCAACTTTCCGCCTTTGAGGAAGACAAGATCGACGAACTGAACGCTATTTTTGAGCGCTTCAATATGGCCGATGCCGAACAAATTAAACTCATTGAGCGCAGGACGAATCATGACGTGAAAGCCGTGGAGTATTTCCTCAAGGAGCGCTTCGATGTACATGGCCTCAGCGATCTGCGGGAGTTTGTACACTTTGGTCTCACCTCTCAGGACGTGAACAACACGGCCACGCCCCTGCTTTTCAAAGCGGCTTTGGAAGAGGTCTACTACCCGCTTTTACAACAAATGCGGGATATGCTGGAACAGGTGGCACAGGATTGGGCACGTGTACCCATGCTCGCCCGCACCCACGGACAACCGGCTTCACCCACGCTTTTGGGCAAGGAGTTTCAGGTATTTGTTGAGCGGCTCGACGTGCAGATTGGCCTCTTGCGCAGCATCCCGCACCGCGCCAAATTCGGGGGCGCTACAGGCAATTTCAATGCCCACTATGCAGCCTATCCCGACTATGACTGGCAACGTTTTGGAGACGATTTTGTGCGCGAATTCCTCGGACTTGAACGCTCGCACTACACCACGCAAATTGAACATTACGACTGCTTTGCTGCTCAGTGTCAGGCCATTGCACGGATCAATACCATACTCATCGGATTTTGTCGCGACGTATGGACGTATGTTTCGATGGAGTATTTCCGCCAGAAAACAGTAGAAGGAGAGGTCGGTTCCTCGGCGATGCCCCACAAAGTAAACCCCATTGATTTTGAAAATGCGGAGGGCAATCTCGGGTTGGCCAATGCGCTCTGGCAGCATCTTGCAGAAAAACTCCCGGTAAGCCGATTGCAACGGGATTTGACCGACTCTACCGTATTGCGCAATATTGGCGTCCCGATGGGGCACACGCTCATTGCGTTAAAATCCATCCAAAAAGGACTGGGAAAACTAATGCTCAATGAGGGACAACTTTTTGACGACCTGGAAGACAACTGGATGGTGATCGCCGAGGGCATACAGGTGATCTTACGCCGGGAAGGCTATCCTCAGCCTTATGAAGCCCTTAAGGCGCTCACCCGTGGCCGCCACCTCATAACCCGCGAGCACCTGCACGAATTTGTCGACACCCTCGACATCACAGACGAAGTCAAGGAGGAATTGAAAAGACTTACGCCCCATAATTATGTGGGTGGATAGCATTGATTGGGGATTTGGTTATCTGAGGATTTGGTTAATTGGGGATTTGGTTATTCGAGTGCCCAGGCCTGGATGCTCGCATAACCAAATCCCCAATTAACCAAATAACCATCAATTCGTTACGGCCAACCGCTTAAGGATGGTACCTTTTTCGTTTTGAATGCTCAGGGTGTAAAGTCCAGCCTGAAGCGCTTCCGTTGGGATTTCCAGTATATTTTCTCCGTAGGACAGTTTCACCGTTTGCCGTTGGCATTGTCTGCCGGAAGCATCCGTGATGGTGATCGCGGCCTCCATACTTTCATCCGCGGTAAGCAGCAGTTTTGCAGGATATCCGGCCGCTACTGGATTGGGTGAAACTTCAGCCAGTACAACGGACTCGAGGTCGTTGGTAGCTGAAAAGTTTTTGGTTTTGAAAATGCCAACGGACTGATTATTAGCAGGTTGGCACAAATCCCATTCGCTGGCAACCCGTACGCGCCAGTAAAGTGTGCGGTTGTTCGGAATACCTTTTGTAATGTTTAAGGAAGTGGCATTGTACACGGTTTGATAAAAAAGTCTCGGCTGCAGGTTCGCAAAAAGGAAGATCTCTACCGTGTAAAAAGTGGCGTTGGGCACCGGATCCCAATGGAGCGTGATGTCGTTGTATTGTACCGCCTGCGAATCGATCGGCATAGCGAGTTGTACTACGGCATCGTCATCTATTTCCGCCCCAGGTTCTGTGACCTGCAGGTATTCTGCATGACCTCCCGGGCCACTGTTTTGAAGGTTGGTACGCATCGCTACCACCTGCTCTTGCGTAAAGACTGCGCCACATTCGTCTGAAGAATAACCCATGATCAGCGTCCCGTCAGAACGGAACGGCGCACCGCCCGGATCATGCTGAAGGAGCGTGCTTTCCGAATTGGAATTGCAAGACCAGCGGTAATTCAGATAGTCAGCGCGGGTATCCCGGAAGTAGTCGCCTGATACGTAACTGTTAGAGGAGTCTGCTTTTTCTACTTCATGGTCATCCCAGCCGGTGTTAATGGCTAAGGGAGCAGGTTGTGAATAATCCCAGGTAAAACCTTCCCAACCTAAGAATGGGTGCGGCAAAGAAAGGTGGTGACCCGCTTCGTGTGCCCAGGTCCTGTTTCCATATCCGGAGCAGCTTTTAGACATTACAATAGCGTCCATCCAGGAATACCCGCAGTTGCCTGCCGGATCGGCCACAATGAAAGTATTCAGGCGGTTGGGGATACGGTTGGTCTCGATGAGGTCAGCGCCGCCTTCCCATTGGTGGTTGTGCCAGTACGTGCTGTTGAGGTAGCGCACCGGGTCGCCAGGCTGCAAATAATAGCGGATGCGGGTGGGTGCGAAATGCTCGTTCATCTGGCAAATGGATTGGATCGCCTGTTCGAACGGATAATAACCAGTTCCTGAATCTGTGCCTGTGATCTGTACCGTGACTGGCACATAAAGCCAAGCCGTGTCAACACCACCGCGTTCAGCCGCAAGGGCTTCCCGGTTCAGGCGGTAAAAATCGAACCATGGAGTGATTCCTTTGGTGCCACACCATTCAGAATTGTCTGGTTGTTGGCCAAAGACTGCCACCGCATTGAGCGAAAGCATGGCAAGCAGGGAGTAAAATTTCAATCTCATTGAAAGAGCAGATAGTTGATTTGTGAGGCAAATGTCACACTTTTTTTAGCATTTTGCCAAACTCTTTTGAAAAGAGACAATGGGCGACAGATTTTTTATCCGTTCAAAAAAAACCAAACTTTCCTGAGGCTCGTAGATCTCCTCAAATAAAAATTCTGTAAAATGAAACCAAGCACTCACCGTACCCTCTATGCACTGCTGACCGTATTCAGCCTCGCCTTTGCCGTTTTTATTTTCTTTAATGGCAAAGAAAAATCCGAATTCCCTGAACTCCAAAGCCGCACTGGTGTACTCGCCCAGGACCCAGAATGGCAAACCGTTAAGGCCAATTATGAAAAACTGCTTCAAGAACTCGAAACCAAACCCGGGGACAAGAAGACCATGCTGCAACTTGCTAAAACATTTATGCAGGAAGGCCGTGTGACGGGCAATTTCTCCTATTATAACAAGGCAGCGCTCGAAATGGTTGATATAGTTTTGAAAAAAGACCCTAGCGACCTGGAAGCGATTTGCCTGAAAGCGATGACGTTCCTTTCTCAGCACCGTTTCGCCGAGGCAAAAGCGCTGGCCGACAAGGCAAAGCTCTTGAATCCGCACTACTCTTTCGTGTATGGCTTGCTCTGTGATGCCAATGTAGAACTGGGCAATTACGCGGAGGCCGTGGCTTCTGCCGACAAAATGGTAAGCACCCGGCCCGACATCCGTTCGTACTCCCGTGTATCCTATCTCCGTGAAATTCATGGCGACGTACCAGGCGCCATTGAGGCTATCCAACAGGCAGTAACGGCAGGTTACCCTGGCGCGGAAGACAAAAGCTGGGCACGAATGGTGTTGGCGCATTTGTACGAAGACTCCAACGCACTGGACAAAGCGGAGGAGCAGTATCAGATCGCACTTGCTGAGCGCCCCGATTATCCCTTTGCTCTGGCAGGTTTGGGTAAAATTGCCCGCTATAAAAAGGACTATCCCAAAGCCATCGAATATTACGAAAAAGCCAAAATGGTTATGGCCGACGCTTCTTTTTTTGAGGAACTGATCGACCTCTACCGCCTCAATGGCCAATCCGACAAGGCCGATGAATGCGTACGCATCACGATCGATGCGCTTTTGTCCGACAATATTTCAGCCGCCAAAGACAAAAGCCTGGGGCACTATTCTGACCTTGAACTGGCTCAATTGTATCTGAAAACCAACCAGTTGGATAAGGCGCTTCAACACGCAAAATCCGAACATCAACGTCGTCCGGAAAATATAGACGCTTGTGAAGCACTTGCTCAAGTACTTTTCAAAATGGGAAAAGCCGCCGAAGCCGCGCCGCTATTACAGACTGCATTGCGCACGAACTCGCAAAAACCGGAACGTCTGGTCCTGGCCGGGAAGGTAAAAATGGCTATTGGGCAACAAGCGGAAGGTGAAGCATTGGTCGCCAAAGGCATGGCTTTGAAGCCTTATATGGAATACTAGATTGAAAACTTACAGGAGTCATTCCTAATATCCTGGAAAAAAAATTCAAGAACTGCCATGAAAAAAATCTTCATTTTACCCACCGAAGCCTTCCTGCCCGCCCAGCCTTGGCGGGCGGGGGCAAAGGTGTGCCTCCTGCTCTCTTTGATGGCGCTGGCCTTTGATAGTCAGGCCCATACCATCAACTACGAACTTGCCCAGCTTTCCCCAACAGACGTTTCCTGGGTATACCTGAAACTTGGCTTCGAACACATTGTACCGCTTGGGGTAGACCACATTCTGTTTGTCTTAAGCATATTTTTTCTGAGCAATAGATTGCGGACCATCATTTGGCAAGCCACTACCTTCACGTTGGCGCACTCCATCACTTTGGGTTTGGCGATGTACGGATATATTGAACCATTGCCGGCAGTGGTCGAGCCAATCATTGCACTTTCCATCTTTTTTGTAGCCGTAGAAAATATCCTGGTGGGCGAATTGAAGCCGAGTCGATTGGGCATCGTATTTCTTTTTGGTCTGGTACACGGCATGGGTTTCGCAGGGGCATTGTCTGAGCAGGGTTTGCCTCCGTCCTCCTATTTATCGGCTTTGTTAAGTTTCAATGTTGGGGTAGAGTTGGGCCAATTGGCCGTGATACTGGCGGCGTATTTTCTCGTAGGTCGGTGGTTTTCAAAAGAAACCTGGTACCGGGTTCGGGTAGTCATTCCGGTGTCGACGGCTATTGCGCTCATCGCGCTTTATTGGACTGTGGAGCGGACGTTTGGGTAAAATCGTTTGACCGCTACCATGCATTGCCGTACGTTTGTCCGCAGTTTTACCAATTAATTAAAAATGGGCACACATAGCGGTCACGGACATCACGCGCTGAGTAAAGCAGGACTTCTCATTACACTTGGAATTATATTTGGCGACATAGGGACTTCCCCACTTTATGTGATGAAGGCCATTGTTGGCGAGGGCGAGATCATTGACCGACTTACTGTGTTGGGGGGCGTTTCTCTGGTTTTTTGGACGCTTTTGATCCAGACTACCATTAAATATGTACTCCTGGTTTTGCGCGCTGATAACAAAGGAGAAGGCGGGATTTTTTCCTTGTATTCTCTGGTACGTCGCCGGCGAAAATGGCTCCTGTTCCCGGCATTGCTGGGCGGGGCGGCGATGTTGGCCGAGGGCATGATCACACCGCCCATTTCTGTTTCTTCGGCTGTAGAGGGATTGGCGATCAAATACCCTGGGATACCAACCATGGGAATCTCCATTGTGATCATCTCTGGATTATTTTTTATTCAACGTTTTGGCACGGATAAAGTAGGCAAGGGTTTCGGCCCAATGATGTTTATCTGGTTTTCCATGTTGGCAATTTTGGGGATTGGTCAGATCGCCTACATGCCATCCGTTTTTCAGGCCATCAATCCAATGATGGGTATAGAGCTTCTACGCCAAAGCCCGCATATGTTGGCAGTGATGGGCGCTGTATTCCTTTGTACCACCGGCGCTGAAGCGCTCTATGCAGATTTAGGGCACTGTGGCCGGGAGAATATCCGGGTCAGCTGGATTTTTGTCAAAATATGCCTTTTGCTCAATTATTTTGGACAGGCAGCGTGGCTTTTACACCACGAGGGCATGCCTTTGGACGATAATCCCTTTTATGGCGTAATGCCGCATTGGTTTCTCTGGCCCGGTATTATCATAGCCACCTGCGCTGCGGTGATCGCGAGCCAGAGCATGATCTCGGGGTCATTCACCCTTGCCTCAGAAGCCATCCGGCTCGGTTTTTTGCCTAAAATGACCGTAAAGTTCCCCACCAATATGAAAGGCCAGATCTACATTCCAGCCATCAACACTGTCCTGTGGCTGGGTTGTGTAGGTGTGGTGCTCTATTTCCAACAAAGCTCCAGAATGGAAGCCGCTTATGGTCTTTCTGTGGTTTGTACGATGATCTGTACCACCATTTTGCTCTCCAACTGGATGATATTGCATAGGATCAAAGCAGGACTTATTTGGTTTTTCTTGTTGTTCTACTTATCTTGGGAAGGGTGTTTTTTCGTCGCAAATACCTTGAAATTCTCCGAAGGTGGCTACGTAACGGTGATTATTGCTTCCATACTTTTTGGAACGATGTACCTGTGGGTGAGGGCAAGACGAATCCGGCAGAGTTACTCCGATGAGATGAAGATCAAGGATTATCTGGATCAGCTCATCACCTTGAGTAACGACGAGGACGTACCCAAATACGCCACGAATCTGGTGTTTCTTACCACGGCCAAACATCCTCAAAAGGTAGAGGAAAAAGTGCTTTACTCCATACTTCAGACCCAGCCCAAACGCGCCGATGTGTATTGGTTTGTGCATATCGAGACCACCGATGAGCCATTTACGATGGAGTATGAAGTTAATTCCATTGCGTCCGATGATGTGTACAAAGTGAACTTCCGACTTGGATTCCGGGTGCAACAGCGCATGAATGTATTTATGCACAAAGTCGTTCAGGAACTCGTTGAAAATGAGGAACTTACGATTTATTCGCGTTACCATTCCACGGACAGTAAATACCCCACGGGTGATTTCCGATTTGTGATCATTCAGGAATTTTTATCCAATGAAAATGAACTTCCCTGGGCAGAACAGTTGATCCTTTCCACTTATCTGACGGTGAAAGGCTGGGTTTCTTCGCCTAAAAACTGGTTTGGTCTGGATTCCGATTCTGTGGAGATGGAAGAGGCGCCCCTCGTATTGCAACCGGTGAAAGCTGTCGGCCTAAAACGGGTAAACCCAGGCGATAAAAGATAAAGAATATGGATACCGCCACTTGGTACAGTATTGCCAAAGCCCTTCACCTCATTGGCATGGCATCCTGGATGGCCGGGATGTTTTACCTCGTACGTATCATGGTCTATCATGCCATGGCCGCAGCAAAAGCATCTCCTGAGCGGGAAATTTTAGCCAGTCAGTTCGTGACCATGGAGTGGAAGGCGTACAAGATCATCCTGCGACCGGCAGTGGTCATCACCTGGTCTTTTGGTGTGATGATGCTTTTTATTCAGCCCGTTTGGCTCGAGCAAGGCTGGATGCAGGTCAAACTGGCATTCCTCCTGCTGCTTACGGGCTACACCCATTGGCTTCAAAGCCATATACGACAACTGGAAGCGGGTACTTCAGCGCACGGACACTTGTATTTCCGGGCGCTCAATGAAGTGCCTACCATCGCGTTGGCAGGCATTGTTTTCCTGGCCGTTTTCAGGGATCGGATCAGTTTTCTGAGCCTGTTTATCGGGCTGGGGATATTCGTTGGGTTGATTGTTTGGGGGATCTGGAGGGCGAATAGTCGTTGACGGTTGACGGTTAACGGTTGACGGGTCACGGTTGGCGGTTCACGGCTGAGATTGTTGAGCGGAGACCTTAAACCGTGAACCGTAAACCGTGAACCGTCAACCGTAAACCGTGAACCGTGACCCGTTAACATTTTACCCTCCCGCTTTCTCGAATCGCTCCGACACTACTTTCCAATTGATGAGATTGTAAAATGCTGTGATGTAGTCAGGCCTTTTGTTCTGGTACTTCAGGTAGTAGGCATGTTCCCAAACATCAAGCCCGAGAATAGGTGTTCCGGGTTGCTTGGACACGTTGAGCATCAAGGGATTGTCTTGGTTGGGCGTGCTGCTGACGAACAGTTTTTTGTCCTTGCCAACACAAAGCCAGGCCCAACCGGAGCCAAAGACGCTTTTGGCGGCATTGCTGAATTGCTCTTTAAATTTATCCTGGGAGCCAAAAGTCGCGTTGATGGCCGCAGCAAGATTGGCAGAAGGCGCATTGCCACCATCTGGAACAATGGTCTTCCAGAAAAATGAGTGATTCCAGTGTCCCCCCCCGTTGTTCCGAATTTTTTTGTCGGTATCGGAGGTGCTGATTCTGGCAATGATGTCTTCAAGTTCGTACTCCGCATACACGGTATCTTTCACGGCGTCGTTCAGGTTGTTCACATAGGCATTATGGTGTTTGCCATGGTGGATCTCCATCGTCATTTTGTCAATATGTGGTTCCAGGGCCGCAACATCATATCCCAGTGGGGGCAGGGTGAATGGCGTTGTACGGCGTAATTTTGGCGGGGGAAGGGTAGGGGCAACCGTAGATGGAGGATTCTTGTCCACCGTTTTGCAGGCTTCTAAAAACGAAGTTGTGGCAGCGGCAATGCCCATGAAAATGCCGGTTTTGAGAAATGTTCTTTTTTCCATAATGGATAAACTATGATGATTGGATAATTTGCATGGCGAAAGTAATGATTTACCCTTAACTTAAACCGCTCAGGCCAATAAATATAAGCAAGGTTTTAACCTGAAGAAAAAACTAAAGCCGTTGATTTTGAGCAAAATGCGTTCTTTTGCGGGGTTCCCCTCCAACACGCCGTGGCTTAATTTACAAACTACAGATACGGTGATATACCATTAACGAACAACGGTATCCATGCCAGAAACAACAATCCCCGCTTCCACCGCAGATGCTCCCGCCGTTATTACTTCGGCGGATAATATTATGTCTTCCGTTACCTCAGCAGCCTACTCCGGAGCGGCCCTCGAATGGCTGAATGCTCAACCAGCCCCACCCGTGCGTGCCGATCTATGCACCCTGAGCGATGACCTTGCCATTCGGGTGATACACGAGTTGCTGGACAACCGGCTATTCGAGCTTCCTGTACAGGCCAATCCACCGGCAGGCGATTGGATCAACCATTTTTATTTTGAAGCGCGCAACCGGGAAAAAGTATTCGGCACCAAAAATCTAGGCATCGGTTATCCATTTTTGATGGCGAAAATGGGGGGGCAGGAAGTTGCCGCACCCTTGTTCATTTGGCAGATAGCCCTTGAACCCAGCGCACAACATGCCGATAACTGGCAAATAATACGCAACGATACGCACACCGTCCAGCCCAATTACCCGTTTTTTCACTTGCTCGACGCGCTGCAGAATTCTGAGTTTTCAAAAATTGCCCAACAAGTTGTAGATGGTAAACGCCTGAATGTCAACGATTTTAGTGAGCTCTGCGAGGCAATTCGCCTGCGTCTCGGGCTGGTAGAGGACGGCTTGCCGTTAAGCATCCAACCCTTTGAAAGATGGGAGGGCGAACGCAGCTCGGGTCGGCTGTTGTGGTCGGCTGTGGCAGGGGTTTTTCCTTCTTTGCCGCGGACACAAGTAACGCAGCCGCCTGCCGTTGCGCCGGATCTGCCCGCAGATGCGGATAGTTGGGCGCACAGTTTTACCCTCTTACCGCTGGATCCTTCACAACGTTCCGTAATGGGCGCAGTACCTCATAACGCGCTTACGGTGGTGGAAGGCTCCTCCGGTTCGGGCAAAACTTACCTCATATCTGCCATTGCCATGAACGCGCTTTCCAACGGGAAAAAGTGCCTGGTAGTCTCTAAAAGTATCAATGCTTTGCGCCGGGCGCAGAAGTTTTTGCTGGAAAAAGGGGTGGGCGAACTTTCTTTCGTATTGCGTGATCTGGAGGGCGACAAACTCATGCTGGCGGATATGCTTCGCATGAGTGCAGATTCGAAAAACAAATCCAGCTACAATCCCGAACTTTTCAAAACCGTACTCAACAAGACCCAACGGGAACAAGGGAAACTCGACCAGGCCTGGGTTGATATTCACCAGCCATTTTTTGGCGAACTGAGTTTTACGGAAACTGTGGGCCGCTTTTTGCGGGCCAACCGCACGGAAGGCAAAGATCTTTTGTTGAGCCAACTCAATCCCGCTGATTTTTCTTTCAACCTTAAGGAATACGAAGAGATCGTAGCCGCCATTTACGCATCCGAGCCCTTGTTTCGGCGATTCCCGACCTTGTATCACCCGCTCAACCGCTTGAATCACAAGGTTTTCAACGATTTTGAAAAAGATAAAGGCCGTAGCTGGACTGAAGGCCAGGTGCGTACACTGCTGGCCAAAGCTACTGCCCTGCACCACCGGTTTATAGGCCAAACGAACGATTACGACGAGAGCCTGCACGATCATTTCGAGCAATATTATAACGACCTCGCGCTTTACATCAAACGCATTCAAAACGGCCTCGAAGACGGGGTGATCCGCTTTGGTCCCGATTTTGAAAAGCCAATTTCAAGTGGGGAAAAACTCTATGGCGTGTTCTCTGACAAGTACAAAGAGCTGGTTGCCGCGAAAGAGCACATTGGAGGGATCTTTGATGAAATGCGGCAGGCCTACAGTTTGCGGCGCTATTTTGAATTTGATTTTCCAGCACAATTTGACAACCGCAACATTCGGAAAATCAGTGAAATGACCAAGGATTTTGACGCGGCGCTCAAAATGTGGCGTCGTCGGGTTCCTTCCATTGTCCGGGAGGATGTACGCAGGCTTAACGCCAAAAGTATTCACTCAGAACTTGACTTCAGGGAGCAGATCCGGGATCTGGAGACGGCACTGGACTCGTATCTGGAGGAGTTCAACGCTTCCGGACTTTATCAGGATGCACTCAAGCACGAGATGCTTACCGTGCCAAAACGCCAGGAGTTTCTGGAGGATATCATTGCACGATTGGAGGACACGCAGTTCTACCTGCGCGACTTCGATGACTTTTACATCTGGCAAAAACACTGGCTCTCGCTTCCAGGTTCTGCTCAAAAAACTGTTCGGACCCTCTGTAAGATCAAGCCCCAAAACTGGCAGGCAGCCTTTGAAAGCTGGTATCTGCACAACCTGCTGCAGAAGGAGTTTCGTCCGGATGTTCTATGGGACGAGGATACGCTCACCAATGTCAGCAAATATGGTCGCGAACTCCGGCAAATGCTTCCTGCCCAAATCAGTACGCTGTGGCAGGATTGCAAAAACACGGCCTTGCGGGGCCTTAAATCCACATTTTCAACGGATTATAAAAACTGGTTTGGCAAAGACAACCGTAAACTTTCAGTCAACTTGAAGGCGGAAGAACTGTTCCACAAGCATATTTTGCCGCTCACTGAGACGCTTCCGGTACTGCTTACTACGCCAGAGGTCGCACTGGATGTAGTGCAACTTTCCAACATGCAATTCGATCTGGTGTTGGTAGACGAGGCCCACAACATCCCCAAACAGGAGTGTTACCACTTGTTCGGATTGGCCAAACACCTGGTGGTTTTTGGCGATGAACGTCAGGATATGACCCCTTTCGAAGAGGATGATATTCTGGAGTTCTGCAAAGGAATTGGCGCAAAAACCCATCACCTTGATTACCAGCATCAGGACACGCCGGAAGGCTGGATCCGTTTCAATAAAATTGCTTTTGGAACCCCATTCAAACGTATTCCATCGGGCCGCTCCGCGCTTGATTCGACGGTGGTGGTCAATGTGGAAGGTCGCTACGATGAATCTGCCGGGATCAACGAGGCCGAGGCTCGCCAGGTCATCGACTGGCTGAATCTGATTGAGCCTACCCCCGCGAACACCTATCCCGTAGTGGGCATTGCCTGTGCAACCGTTCAGCAACGGGACCTCATCGCGGCACAATTGCTGCGCATCCGCCAGAAGAAGATGGCTGGCTGGGAAAAGATCCAGCAATTGTACCTCAACGGACTTGGAGTGTACCAGTTTGCCGAACTGCAAGGACAGCACGTGGATGTGCTCCTGCTCTCGCTCACGCACGGCACCACCGATGCCCAGGGTACCCTCACCCGACACCTCCATTTCTGGAATAGTCAACTGGGTTTCAATCAGTTGCACGTTGTGCTGACCCGCGCTACCCAAAAATTCTACATCGCCCACAGCATTCCGGAAGGACTGCACTCGGTGTTGGCAGCAGACAAAAGTTTCCTGGGTACCTGCATTGTTTCACACCTGGTCACTTTCGCAGATTTTTTGCAACGCGGTGAACGGGAGGCAGCTGAAGAGCAATTGAACAAGATGAAAAGGTTGCTCAAATATGCGGATTCATTCTTCGAGCCCACAGTATTTGGCGAGGAGGTGGAACTGGCGCTGCGCCCGTATTTCGAGCAAAGCCAGATGAAGCGTTCGGCCATGGCAGCTGGGGTGCGTGTACCGCTTTTCATTCAGGGCAAAGGCGGCGGCGAGCACAGCAGCGTGCTGGCATTCGATGGAGTTTTGGCCAAAACGCCGCTGCCCAGTTATGAGTGGGAGGAAAAACTGGGGAACTACTTCAAGCAGCAGGGCATTTCCTTTGTTCCGGTATTGTCGGCACAGTGGTGGCGGAGTCCAAAGCAGGAGGCGCGGAAATTGGCGAGTCGTTTGTTGACAGCGGGGGAGTAGGACATGTTGTCATTACTCCGTCAAATCTCTTTCCAGATGGACATTCGGATCGGCGTATTTCCCATTTTTGCACCGTGTTTGACCTGATCCTGATTCATAGCTATTTGCGTTGGCTCGTCCTGTTGTCCATTGTTTGGGGCATTTTCAGGGCTTTTAAAGGCTGGCAACTCAAGGATACTTTCCGAAGGAGCGACCATATTTTGGTGCGTTCAGTTTCCGGTCTGAGTCAATTACAATTGCTGTTGGGTTTCGCCGTTTATTTCTGGAGCCCTGTTGCCCAGGGTTTTTGGGTGAACCGATCTTTTGAATGGAATGACTCCCTGTTTTTTGGGATAGTTCATTTTGTTTTGATGACCATTGCGATCATCCTGATCAGTATTGGCTCCGCGTTGGTTAAAACAGTCGCTGAGGACAACCAGAAATTTAAGTTGCTGTTCCTTTATTTTTCCATTGCTTTGCTGATTATCCTCGTGGCCATTCCCTGGCCGTTTTCGCCCTTGGCCCAGCGCCCGTATTTACCATAATGTCACCGCTACGCGGTTTTGTTTGAACGGGTCCCTAAAACACGTTATTTTTAGAATTTTATGCTTAAATTTCTGACTACCACCATTGGCCGTTTGCGGCTCATCGCCTTCATCGAGGGTATTTCTTACTTGATTTTGCTGTTTGCCGCGATGCCGCTCAAATACTTTTTTGAACAACCTCAGGCCGTCCGCACGGTAGGTTCTATACACGGTTTTTTGTTTGTCACGTATGTATTGCTGGTCTTTTTGACCAAGATCGAGCACCGTTGGGATTGGGCCAAAACGGGGCTTTTACTGCTGATCTCGCTGATTCCTTTTGGGAATTTTTATGCTGATCGTAAGTGGTTAGCGGCTGAACAGGATTAAGGCCATGTTGCTTGGCATTTTTTAAAAATGTCCAGTTAGGATTATCGCAAGGTCCATCGCATCCCCAACAACACCCGCTGCCGTTGCATCGGAGCATAATTGTAGTTCGGATCAAAAGTCAATCCATGGGGGTTGTCTACGTCAATTTGCTTGTCGAACGGATCGAAGGCCCGAAGGATGACCTCTTCTCTCGGGAAAAATCCAAACAGGTTTTTTACGCCGGCGTATAATTCCAAACCATTTTTCAGGGGTTTGGTCAGTTGAATATTGTGAATTGAAAACCAGGGCGATTGCTCCGAACGTGGGTCATTGGGCAACACCGGGAGCCGCATGGGACTGTTCAGATTTCCGGTATAATCTATGCTCAATTCCCACTTCGGAATGATATAACTCAGTGTCCAGGTGCCAGAAAAAGGCGGGGCGAACAGCTGCTGCATCCGCGCTCCATTATCGATCCGGTACACGTCCATGGCGGTAGCTCCCGCAATGATTTTCAGCCCATTGAGAAAGTTGAAGTCCAGATTGAGGGATACGCCCGTGGAGATGCCATATCCATCCAGATTGGCAAAAATGATTTTGTTCGGGTCCGTATTGAAGTCCGGCAGGATCTGGTTGCTGAAATAAGTGAAAAACAGCGAGCCGTCCAGTCCGATAAAGCCCGCTCTTTGCGGGAAAAATTTGCGCACGTAATTCAAATTGGCATTCCAGGAGCGTTCGGGCAACAGATTTTCTGCAATCACAATTTCCCTTGCACCGGTTAATGCCGCGTGATCTTCCGTAAAAATATTCGCGACCCGGTAGCCCGAACCTGCGGTGAATCGCAAAATGTGCTGCGCATCCCGGGCCCATTTCCAACTGATCCGCGGGGTAAAAATGTTGCCATGCACGGAGTTGTAATCGTACCGCAAGCCAAGCAGCAAGATATTTTTATCGTTCAGTTCGATCTCATCCTGCAGGAAAATACCAGGAAGCCAGACCCTTGAAGGCAGGTTTTCCAACCCATTGATGGAAGAGGTTGCCGGGGTATTGTCATCGTATTTCGTAAAGCGTAAGGCGGCGCCAAGCAATGCATCATGCCGGGATCCAAACGGTAGATCGGTGGTCAGTTGACCAAATGCAACGGCTTGTTGGCCGAGATAAACCGTGGTGCCATATACCGAGTTTTGATCGTGCAGATTCCAGGATGCATCCAACATCATACGGCGCTTTGGGACCGGGATCTGGTATTTTCCTAAAAATTCGATGCGATTGGTATAGATACTTTCACCATAAATACTGTCGGTGCCACGCCATTGAGGTGTCCAGTTCATTTCGCCGCCCCAGCGATCTTCGTAAACATATCGGGCTGCAAGGGAGGCTAGTTGGTCATTTTTTCGTTTGAAATTCCACTTGTTGAACACCGAAATACGGTCTTGCTGCGTCACGTCTGTAAAATTGTCGTTGTTGATATCCAGACGATTGTGGAAGTTGAAATAGTTGATTCCCAATAAACTGTGTGCATTTCCCAGACGACCAGCCATGGCCAGATCTACATTCAATTCCTCATTTGAGGTGGCAAACACATCGGCAAAAAAACGCGGCGCGGTCAATGCACTTTTGGTGATCACATTGACCATGCCCCCAACAGCTTCCGAACCATAGAGCGTACTCGCGGGGCCTTTCACCACTTCAATGCGCTCGACCATCCCATTTGGGATTCCACTCAGACCATATACCGTAGATAAACCACTCACGATGGGCATCCCGTCGATCGTGACCATGGTATAGGGGCCTTCCATGCCGTTGATGTGGATGTCGCCGGTGTTACAAACGTTGCAATTGAGTTGCGGCCGGACTCCGTTCACGATGGTCAGGGCTTCAAAAAATGTCGGGGTAGCATTTTTCTGGAAAAAACGCGGTGTGTAGACTTCTACCGGAATGGGGGAGGCGTCCTTGCTTACTTCCTTCATAGTAGCAGAGATCACCACTGCGCCGAGTTCATTTTCGGAAGGTTCGAGCAATATGATCTGGTCCGGCGTTTTGCGGCTGAGTTTGCCCACCCAGGGATTGTATCCAATACAGCGGATGTTGAGCAGGACTTGTTCACCGCCGGATTTTGATTGAAAATGAAAATGCCCCAAGGTGTCCGTATAGGCACCTCCCGACCTGTCAGCAGTGCTAACAGTGGCTGCCACAATGGGCTCGCGGCTGAGTGCGTCAAGTACTTTTCCGCGAAATATAGCTTGAGTTTTAGCAGAAAATGGCCCATAAATGGCCAAAAATAGCAAAATAAAAAGGGACTTACGCATATATACCGGCTTTGCAATTAAATTTTGGATACCAAAAACTTAATGCAAAGTTAGTTTAATTTTATTTTTAGACAAGGCTAAAAATATATTTAATTTCACGCTTTTACTTTTCAAGTGAACCGATATCTGGAATTCGTCCAATACTCATCCGGTCAATGGCTTCAAAACCATTTTCTGCAATGGTGATCTGTGGATTTTCTACGAGATGCTGTAACAACTCGGTGGCCAACAATTGATTAAATTGATTGTCTTCCACCAAAAGAATTTTACGGGAAGGCAATTTCTGTATGGAGCCTTCCACGGTTGGCTTCAAAGGTTCAGGCAGATCGGTCAGACCCACCGGCAGGAAAACCCGGAACTCCGAGACTTGTCCGGGGGGACTGTCCACTTCAATTCTTCCGCCCTGCAATTCAACCAGCTGTTTTGAAATGGCCAATCCCAGTCCCGTGCCACCATGTTGCAAATGTGTGTTTTCGCCTGCCTGTTTAAAGGCCTCGAATATGTTTGCCAATTCCTTGCCGACAATGTTGTATACTTTTTTCGCGCGTTTCGTGGTAAAAACGGAGTGCTTCCGGGTAATCACCTCTTCGCTTGAAATAGTCAAGGTTTCCTCAGCCTGGCTTATGCCATAACGTATTTGACTGGCGGCCAATTGATCCAGGAAATAGACGCGTGCAGAATCTGTAGTTGCATTGCGGGCTTCGCGTTGGAGCGAATCCAGCAATGGATGGTTCTGATCTGAAGCGTTGCCAAGACAGAAACCAAACGATAAAAGCAACACAATCAATCGGAATATGGTTAGCAGGTAATAAAGATGCATAATCTTATTTATTAGCTTCAATTATAGCCAAACTTCCAATCCCAGAGTACATCATCAACCGGAGTTGGATCCTGAAAAACACAAATATTTGTTGCACCATAAAAAGCAACAAAATCAATCCTGATGTAGTCATACCAGTAAAGGCTTCCAGTGCCCAATAAATGGCCAACAAAATTATTTGTAAGACCACAAAACACAGCATCAAACCCAGAAAACCGCTTTTGTTATTTCTGACGATGCGCCATCCATTTTTAATACAGGCAGCGATCGAATGGCCTGTATGGATTTTTAACAAACGACTGATCACAGACCAAACAAACAATATGACCAAACCTATCAGATAAACAAATACCAGGATCAATACAAGCCACACAGTATAATTTTCAGCAGAAAAATACTGCAGTGAAGGCTCAAAAAACAGTGTCATGGGTATCAAGATCAACGCCGTCCAAACCACTATAAAAAGCAGCATGATCAGACTGATTTTTAAAAACGGGAAAAAATACCTGGCCCCGCCCTTCCAAAATGTCTTGCCAAATTTAGCCTCAGAGTAGACACAAAACAACATTCCAGCATTCATAAATACCGAAAAAATGAGCCAAACGAGCAGCAACCAGCGCAACTGACCAATCAAAGGCGTTATGGAAGCGCCATGTACTTTCAAAAAATCAGTCAACACAGTGTGGTCGTACCGGCCCA
>JAUSMG010000217.1 GCA_030645295.1 Saprospiraceae bacterium
CGTATCCAATGTAACGGCCATCCTGAACGCCTACCACGGCTACTTCGCCTTCTGAACGACCTTTTTCAACAAAGAAAAAACTCCCGGAGAGTCGCCGCGAGATCCTGCCAATGGCCGCTTCTACGCGAACATTGTAGTCTTCAGGAGATTCTTCCCCCACACAAGCGCCGTAACATTTTTTGATTTTAAAATGAAAACAAGCTTGATCGGAACTATCCAAATGGGTGAGACGATGACATAGTTCATGTTGATATACAAGGCTTTGCAGGTAATTGCGTGCGTTGTCAGGCTTAGGATACTCGGCGATCAATTCGAGATTTTTGGCGTTTTTGACAGTGTTTTTTCCAAAAGCCAGACATCGGTAACCCTGCAAGTCCGTATAAGCGAAAATAGCCCCGGCATATTGTCGCGTGCGCTGGGCGCGATTTACCGCCGGTTGAAGTCGTTTGATCTCTGCGCTTTCGTGCAATAAGGCTACAAGCTCACTGCCCGTCACTTCCCAGCTGACATCGGCCACCCCGACACGAATTTTTTCCCCTTTACCGGTTTGGTCGGCAAAATGTTCGAACAACCGTTTGCGGATGTTCAGGCTCTTCCCGACGTATATTACGTGCCCGTTGGAGTCATGGAAATAATAAATGCCACAGACTTCCGGTACGGCATGCAACCGCTCGAGCGTGATGTTGGGCGGCAGTTTGGTCTCCTTTACCCCAAGGTTGACGAGTGAGCGAATGTTCTGCTTTCCTTCCTGTTCCCCAAGGATCATCTCGAAGAGCCGGGTGGTGGCCAGGGTATCATCCAGGGCACGGTGGCTTTTGTCTGCGTGGATTTGGAAGTGATTTTTTAAATTGCTCAGGCTATAACTGGGCAGCCCGGGAAAGACTTTTCGTGCCAGCCGGACCGTACAAAGTTGACGGCGCTGAAAATCGTAGCCCAGTCTTGCAAACTCCTCCCGTACAAAGGAATAGTCGAAAGTGACATTGTGGGCCACAAATATTTTCCCTTCGGTCAGCTGTACAATTTGCTTCGCGACCTCGAAAAATTTGGGTGCATTGGCCACCATTTGATCGGTAATGCCCGTGATCTGCGTGATCTGTCGCGGAATGCTTCGCTCAGGGTTCAGCAGCGTTGAAAATTTGTCCACGATCCGCTCCCCATCGTGCAGCACAATGGCGATTTCGGTGATGCGTTCGTAACGCGCTACACCGCCGGTCGTTTCAACGTCTATTATTGCGTACATATTAAATTTTCCAATCCAGGCGCAAAGTATAATTGCGGGGGGCTTCCAAAAGAGCGGGTCTGACCGAGTACTCTTCGTTGAGGAGATTTCCGCACAAAGCACTGATTTTTATAGATTTATTCAACTTGAAGGAAGCCCGTAAATCTACAATGGTATAGCCTTTATGTGTTTTACGGAAATTGCGCACCGCAAGAAATTCTTTTGGTGCAAACACATCGGGTAACAGTACACCCTTGTACCGTACATACCCCTCAAATAGTTCATCAATTGCCTGCATAAAACTGTTGTATTGAACAGAGGTACCCAAAGAAAAACGCCCAACGCTGTACTCTGCATCAAATTTAAAGGTATTTCTATATCGATATTTGAGTACATTGTTACTATCGGAAGAACCATAAACGACACGTAATGAATCATTAAAAACTTTATAACTCGGGTTGGTTGAAGTAAAACCAGTGAGCAAGGATAACGTACCAGGCCCCAATTTCCCTTGACCAACCAGAGAAACTTCGAAGCCTGTTATACGGGTATCCGCCGTGTTTTCTGAGCGGAACCGGGCTGTGGTACCGCTAAAACTAAACAAAACCGTATCCAATACAAATTCCATCATGTTTTGATATTCAGATACAAACCCGGTCAGGTCAAAATACCCTTGCCAGGCGCCCAGTTTAAAGCCTTGTTTGATACCCAATTCAGCCGTCCAACCCGTTTCAGATACCAGGGCTGGGTTGGGTACCACGTTGTTTCCTACACCAAAATCAGTGCTGATATATTTTTCTGCGATGGTAGGATAACGATAACCCTGTCCCCAGGAAGCCCGAAAGTAGGTGGCCTGCGCTATCTGGTAGCTTGCCCCAAATCGTAATACTGGTTTGGCCTCTTTGGTAACGCCATGGGGGATCACTCCCAGCAGTTCATTGCCCAGTCGAATGCTGTCGGGACCATGCAATACATTTTGCTCATAACGCAATCCTGCAGAAAGATTGAGGCGGTTAAAAACTTTGTAGTCTGCCTGAATGTATGCGGCCAGGTTGCGCGCCTGGTAATCAGCATTGCTGTAAAGTTCTGCGTCCACCGTATTGTACATGCCTACCAGACCCATAGTCGTCACCAATCCAATGCGCTCCATGTTGCGTTGAAACTGGTACTCTCCATAATAGAGCCGGCTGTCGTTGCTCTGATTGCCAGAGTTGTTGTTGTGGATGTAAAAATACCGGCTGAGGATTTTGTGGCGGTTGCCACTTTTATCAAAATACTGCAAGGAAGGATCAATATTAAAGCGCAATCGGCCTCTTGTGAAAGACGCAGAACCTTGTCCTGCCTGGTGGGCCAGGGTGCTGTCGTTGCCCCAGATAAAGAAGCTGCCGCTGCGGCCAAAATTAAAATTTGTATTCAATCCAAGACTAAGGCGGTCGTTCACCCGAAAGCGCAAGTTGGGGGTAACCCGTGCGTATCGGCTGTACGAGTCTCTGTTGTAACTATCACGGAAAAGCCCATAAGTCCCTAACACAAAATCCAGGCGATTAAATTTTTGGCGATGCGCAAAACTGAATCCGGTTTCTACAGGTTGAGTTATGCCGGAAGAGTCGGTACCCCACCACTTTTTGCCTTCATCGCGGGGGTTTCCCCAGGTTTTTCCAAATACGGCGAACTCTGTTTCAGGCTTGTCCTTGGCGTATCCAGTTCTGATATTGATGATGCCGTTCATGGCAGAAGAGCCGTACAATGCAGAGGCTGCCCCTTTAAGGACTTCTACCTGTGAAATGTTTTCTACCGGGAAATCATCCCAGTTTGGCAATCCCGCATCGGGTTGCAAAGCGGGTACGTCATCCACCAGGATAAGTACCCGGGTTCCGGCGCCATAAGAGAATCCTGCGCCCCCGCGAATACTTGCCTGTCCATCCAAAATGGTCACGCCCGGTATTTTTACCAGCACCTCATCCACCGAGGTGGAGTTGGTATTTTCAATCAGCCTTGGCTTGATGACATCCATGGAGACGGTGACCTCCCCGAGCGGTTTTTCAAATTTTCCGGAAGTTACGGTCGCCGTTTGAAGCAGATTGTCGGAATTGTCAAGTTTGATCTCCAGCTCGAGTGTTTCACCCGCAGCGAGGCGTACTGTCAGTGTTTTAGCGGTGTAGCCGGTGTAGAGAACGCTGATTTCATGACTACCGGGCGCCAGGGAAAGGGAAAAGACACCCTCCCCATCGGCAATAGCGCCCGTGGTGCCAGATTTAACGGTGGCGCCCAACAACGCTTCGCCATTGAGGGCGTCCGTGATTTTTCCACGAATGGTGGCATTTTGTGCAAAAATGTTTTGTGAAATGGAGAGAAAAAGCAAGAAAAGGAATGGAGACAGAATAGTAAGGTTAATTCTCATGGTATGTTTTCGGTAAAAAATTGAATTGGAAAGGCAATGATTCTGCGGTAAAAATAGAGAAATTTGCCACCTCAAAATTTTTTCTCTGATGCACCAAATCATTTGCTGCTGGGCACACTTTCACCAGATGGCTCTTTTTTGCACAGTTCTCTTTCAGATAGTGTGGGCGCTACTATCGGTGGACATCTACTGGAAGGGAACGAGGTTTTCACGACTGCCGAGATTGTCATTGGCGAAGCGGAACAACTCCATTTTCATCAGGAAACAGATCCGGTAACAAGCTATAAAGAGTTGACTGTCAAGAAGCGGGAGTAGTTGAATTACAATTAATGGCCATCATCTTTTAGAGCGTTTTATAACTCGTTTTTGTGGAAAAGAAACCCGCCGTTTTTGCCATCAAAAGAGCGGGGTTTCGTACCTTCGCGCAGATCTTTTAGGTAAAAAAGCAAACAATTTTCCATGCAGCAAGAACCTTTTGCGTGTAGACCGCAGCATAGTCACCGTAGGCACGCTCACAGAGCAAAATCCAAAGGAAGAAGCGCTGTACTGGCTCACCAAATCGCCCCTGGAGCGACTCGCTGCACTCGAATTGCTCCGATCCCGCCTAGCCAATTATGTTAATACTTCCACCCGACTTCAACGATTTTATACAGTTGCTCAACTCGTACCAGGTTGAGTATAACACAAAAACATCATTCCGCATAAGATTCGCACATGCCAGATTCGAGAATCATTTCCATCAACATTGAAGACGAACTCAAAATCGCGTACATTGACTATTCAATGTCCGTCATCGTCAGCCGTGCACTGCCTGATGTGCGCGATGGCCTGAAACCCGTTCACCGCCGCGTCCTTTACGGGATGCTTGACCTGGGACTTGGCTATAACAAACCCTACAAAAAATCCGCTCGTATCGTCGGTGAAGTGCTGGGTAAATACCACCCGCACGGTGATTCCTCTGTTTATGACACGATGGTGCGTATGGCCCAGGAATGGAGCCTGCGCTACCCCCTCGTAGATGGCCAGGGTAACTTCGGCTCCATGGACGGGGATAGTCCTGCGGCCATGCGTTATACTGAGGCACGATTCCGGCGCGTAACCGACGAGATCGTGGGCGATCTGGACAAAGACACGGTTGATTTTCAACTCAATTTTGATGATTCGCTCCAAGAACCGAGCGTGATGCCCACTAAATTCCCCAATCTACTGGTCAATGGCGCCAGCGGTATTGCCGTGGGTATGGCTACCAACATGATGCCCCATAATCTCACGGAGATCTGCAACGCAATCATGGCTGCTGTAGACAAGCCTGAGATTGACGTAGAAGAATTGATGGAGTTTGTGAAAGCGCCAGACTTTCCAACCGGCGGCATTATTTACGGCATGTCCGGGGTAAGAGAAGGCTTCCGTACCGGACGTGGTCGTGTGGTAGTTCGTGCAAAAACTGAAATCGAAACCGACGCGAAAGGCCGCGAGAGTATCATCGTAACCGAGGTGCCGTACCAGGTGAATAAAGCGATGCTGATCTCAAAAATTGCCGACCTGGTCAACGAAAAGAAAATCCTGGGCATCTCTGACGTGGGTGACCAGTCGAACCGTGAAGGCGTACGCATTGTAATTGAAATCAAACGCGACGCAGCAGCCAATGTGATTTTGAGCCAACTGTTCAAAATGACCCCGCTTCAAACCTCTTACGGTATCAACAATATTGCCTTGGTGAACGGGCGACCCAGGTTGCTCAATTTGAAGGATATGGTGGATGAGTTCATCAAATTCCGTCTTGACGTCATTGTGCGTCGTACCAAATACGAGCTTCGTAAGGCCGAAGAGCGTGCGCATATTCTGGAAGGCTTACTTATCGCGCTCGACCATTTGGATGAGGTAATCAAACTTATTCGCGCATCCAAAGATGCTGACGAAGCCAGAGAAGGTTTGATGACAAAATTCGGCCTTTCTGAATTACAGGCAAAAGCGATTCTGGCCATGCGCTTGCAGCAACTGACTGGTCTGGAGCGTGATAAAGTGAAAAATGAGTACGAGGAGCTGCAAAAGAAAATTGCAGAATTTAAGGCTATTTTGGCGGACGAAGGCTTGCGCCGCGATATTGTCAAATCCGAAACTACGGACATCAAAGATCGTTTTGGTGACGCACGGCGTACGGCCATTGAAATGAACGAGGCAGACATCAGCATTGAGGATCTAATTGAGGATGAGGAAGTTGTCATCACCATCAGTCACACAGGCTACATCAAGCGCACCGCAATTTCAGAATACCGGGCACAAGGCCGTGGCGGTCGGGGAGCGCAAGGGGTACGAACCCGTGGCGAGGATTTTGTAGAACACATGTTCACCGCAACCACCCACCAAACGCTGTTGCTGTTTACAGAAAGCGGTCGTTGTTTCTGGCTCAAAGTGTATGAAATTCCGGAGGGTGCGAAAGCTACTGCCGGCCGGGTTATTCAAAACCTGCTCAACATTCCGAAGGAAGATAAGGTCCGGGCCTTTATTATAGTGCGGAGACTTGACGATGAGGAATTCCTCAACAACCACTTTATTACCTTTTGCACCAGAAAGGGGCAGATCAAGAAAACTCCCCTTGAAGCCTATTCGCGTCCACGTCAGGGCGGCATCAATGCCATCGATATCCGGGAAGGGGATGCACTGATCGAGGCAAAACTCACCAACGGCAAAAACGAGATCATCCTTGCCATTGAGAGCGGTAAAGCGATCCGGTTCAACGAGCAGGACGTTCGTTCCATGGGTCGGGGTGCTGCCGGGGTGCGCGGTATTCGTGTCGATGATGAAGGCGGCGACGCGGTGGTTGGTATGGTATGCATTGACCCTGAGGATACAACGACCTCCATTTTGGTCGTGTCCTCCAAAGGTATGGGCAAACGCTCGGCACTCGAAGATTACCGTATTCAAGGTCGTGGAGGAAAGGGGGTGAAAACAATCAATGTTACCGCCAAAACAGGCCACTTGGTCGCCATAAAATCCGTGACAGACAATGACGATCTGATGATAACGACCACCTCTGGCGTTACCATCAGAACCGGAGCAGACGATCTGCGCGTAATGGGTCGGGCCACACAGGGTGTCCGACTAATTCGCCTCGACGAAGATGATCAAATTGCTGACGTGACGGTTGTGGCACAAGCGGAGGAGATCAAAATACTGGAAGACATGGATGGCGTTGCCGGAGCTCCCTCGGAAGAAGTGAATGGAGTGGAATAAGCTGTAATGCTTTAATAATTTGCGGCACTAACTTGTTGTTGCTCACAATTTATTTACAAAAGAAAGGCACACCGGGTAACTTTAACAAGGCATTATAAACCCTTTGGGGTCATACTGCGTCTGAACTGTGTTTTCAAACTTAAAATTTTTGTCGAAGACCATGAAAAAAGTAATTTATGCCCTTTTGGGTATCCTCCTTAGCATCGGAACGGCGCAGGCGCAAGAAGATGCTGCAAAACTTGCCAAATCGGCGGGTAAGTCTCTAGCTGCTTACAACCAAGATCCATCCGGCAACAGTTCCAAACTTGCCGAAGCTAAAACCAAGATCGATCAGGCCTTAGAAGCTCCTGAGGCTCAGGCACTTGCTTCTGCCTGGCTCATCAAGGGCGATGTGTATAGCACACGGCTCCAAAACGAAATGGCAATGCAAAGCGTAAACCCAAACGCTAAACTGTCGGGCGAAGATGATGCGCTGGTGGCATTTAACGCCTATAAAATGGCATATGAAAATCCTGAAGCCAAGAAGTACGAGAAAGGGCAAGCGATTGATGGGATTGGAGTAACGCAGTCTTTGTTGATCAATATTGGCGTAGGCAAATACAATGCGAAAGATTATGATAACGCATTTCTTTCCTTTAAGGCCTCGCTTGAAGCGCACGATTTATTGAAAGCTGCCAACAAGAAAAGTGTGCTGGATGATCCGAAGGAATACAATGATCAGATATTTTTCACGGCCTTTTTAGGCAGCCTGGCAAAACGCTACAGTGATGCATTGCCTTTTTATGAGACCCTTTACAACAAGGGCACTGACAGCATCGCGGTGTACGAAGGACTTTTTAACATCAGAACAGAATTGAAGGATGAGGCTGGTGCGCTGAAGATTTTGCAGGAAGGACGCAAAAAGTTCCCGGAAGAATCATCGCTGCTTTTTGCTGAGATCAATTACTTCATCAGTAAAGGCCGCCTCAGTGAACTGACGGGTTCACTCGAGCAGGCGATCAAAAAGGAGCCGGATAATGCAAGCCTCTACCGTGCGCTTGGCGATATCTACAATAACCTTTTCACCGTGTTATTGGAAGATTCGACGCAGACCAATGTACAAAAAGCGCCTAAGATTAAAGAATACGCGGATGCTGCCAAGAAAAACTTCAAGATCGCGCTGGAGAAAGAACCCAACAATCTTGACTTCAATTATTCCTTTGGTGCATTATTGTATAACGAGACCAACCTGATCGCCCAGGAAATGAATGCTACCAGCTTCTCTACGGCTGCAGGGCAAAAACGTTACAAGGAATTGAAAACGCAGATGGCAGTCGATGTGGATGAAGCGCTTAAATATTTCCGAAAGGCAGAAAGTCTGGACCCGAATGATCCGAATGTACTCGCTGCATTGGTGCAGGCTTATAGTCGTATTGAGGACGATGCACTGTATATGGAATTCAAAAAACGTATTGAGGTTGTGAAGAAAGGTGGAACCAATTCCAGTTCTTATTTTAAGAATTAAGGCCTGGTAGGAGGATTTGGTGGTTTTTGCAAGAGTCGTCCATCGGAAAGATATTTACGACGTGTTTCCGTGAAAATTTATAGCCCTCCTAAAGATTCAATCTCTGGGAGGGCTTAAAATTTCTAAGCCTTTTCCAGTGTAAATCCAAACGTACTCCCCTGGCCCTCGCTACTTCGTACATTGATGGTCTGTTTGTGGGCTTCTACAATGTGTTTTACAATGGACAGCCCAAGTCCGGTGCCCCCTGCCTCCCGGGAGCGGTGTTTATCTACCCGATAGAAACGATCAAACACATGGTTTAGGTGCTCTTTTGTGATACCAATACCATTGTCGCTCACTTCTACCAATACATAAGTCTCTAAGTCATAGAAACTTATCTTGGTCAGCCCGCCTTCTGTTCCATATTTGATGGAGTTGTGTACAAGATTCATCAGTACCTGCCGGATGCTTTCTTTGTCTGCGCGGACCCGGAAATTTTGGCTTGCCCCTTCTTTGTACGTGAGCCGGATATTGCGCTCGCGGGCACGCATTTCAAGATCGGCATATACCTCGTCGGTAAGGTCGTGAAGGTCGAACTCCTGAAGATCCAGGATCATTTGCCCAGCCTCCAATTTGTTGATCGTCTCCAGGTCTTCAACAATGGTTTGCAACCTTTCTATGTTTCTGGCTGCTCGCTGGAGATAAAGGAGGTTTACTTTTGGATCATATAGCGCCCCATCGAGCAGGGTATGAATAAAACCCTGAATATTGAAAATGGGGGTCTTAAGCTCGTGCGAAACATCGCCAATAAATCGACGGCGGTAGGTAGCAAGGCGTTCCAGTTCCTCTAATTCAAGATCCTGTTTGTCGGCCCATTCACCCACTTCTTTTTCGACATCTTCCAACACACGTTTGGTCATGTCCAGATTACTGGCTTTGAATTCTGCAGGAAGTTTTTGCCGGTGTATTATTTTGTAAATCAACTTGATACGCCGAAAAATAAAATAGCGTACCAGGTAGTAGTTCGCAATGAATGCAACCCCAAAAGCCAAAACAAACAAGCCCAAAACCTCGGGCCAGGTCACCCTCAGTAGTCCGGTGGCTTTTACTAGCAACAGCAATACTGCGATCGCGCCTGCAGAAATACCAGCGATAAAGAAAGATAGTTGTTGGGGGGTTTGGTTTTTGAACATTTAAAAATCAAATTTATAACCAATTCCCTTCATGGTCTTGATGTAGGTCTCGCCAATATGTTCACGCAGCTTGCGAATATGAACGTCGATCGTTCGGTTACCTACAATGACATCTGCGCCCCATATTTTGTCAAAAATTTCCTCGCGGGTAAACACCCGACCAGGCTTGGATGCCAACAGCCAGAGAATTTCAAATTCTTTGCGGGGAAGTTCAATGGTACTATCCCCTTTGAAAACCAATACTTTATCTTTGTCGATCAACAAATCGTGCAGGCTGATGGTGCGGGCTTCTTCTTCTGAACCGCGACCGCTGCGCCGGAGCAATGCATTGATACGGCTGACAAGCACGCGGGGTTTGATCGGTTTAGTAATATAGTCATCCCCACCCACATCGAGGGCAGCAATTTGTGAAAAATCCTCATCACGGGCGGTAAGAAAAGCAATGGGTGTATCGTCAAATTCTTTTCGGGAACGAAGCAGTCGGCAGGCTTCGACGCCATCCATTTCAGGCATCATGATGTCTAGTAGGATCAGGTGTGGTTTCTCCCGCTCTGCCACCTGAATTGCCTGTAAGCCGTCCGGGGCGGTAACCACCTGATAGCCTTCCTTTCGGAGGTTATATTGTAGGAATTCGAGAATGTCAGGCTCGTCGTCTACGATGAGGATTTTCTTTGCTTGTAATCCGTCCTTCATACCATTTTGCATTTCCGGCAAAGGTAGAGACGGCTCAAAGTCAGGAGTTTGCATCGTACGGTTAAGTCTGTGTGAAGTTTTTTTCGGCACAAAGTATCCAATTCCCCTTTGTATCAATAGCCCAGGCTTCAGGAAAAACATTTTTGAAACTTCGCTCAAAAAAACGTTCTGTCACCTGACGTACACTAACGTCTTCACCATGCAAGCGATTGAAGAGTAGCAATCCACCCGGGCGCAGGAGCGCCGAACAGGTATCCAGGAATTCTTCAGTACAAAATTGCGGGGGGGTGATTTCGTCTTCAAAAATATCAATAATGAGCATATCATACTGTTCCTCAGTGACTTGTACAAAAATCTCAGCATCGGCAGTAACTATTTCAACAGGGCTTTCCAGTCTGGAAAGGGTGTATTTGGCTGCAAAATGCGCTACCGTTTCATCCCATTCAATGGCCGTATAGTGGAAGTGGCGATTGAAAACTTTTTCAAGCATAAACGGGATGGAACCGAGACCCAGTCCGAGCAACAGCACATCATCTATTTTTCTTTCGTCAATTTTTAGTTGATCGAACGCAACCAGAAAATTCTTGTACAGATCATCCCAGGAGTAAATGGCATCGCCACTCAGCAATTGAACCCGACCCCGGGATAACACCACACTTAATTCCGGGTTTTGCTCTGTAGCAGCCTCCTCCAGGGTAATCGGAGTGAGGTGTGAAAGCCATTTTTTCCAAAAAGGTATATGCACAAATATGATGTATGATGTATGATGTATGATGTATGATGTATGATGTAGGTTTTTTACTGGATACATCAAGGTTTATACATCATACATCATACATTATTTAGTTTTTTTTCTTCTTCTTAAATGGGTCAAAACTGTTCAGTTTGTCTTTTACCTCATCCACTTTTTTCTGGCCCTGGTCTCCGAGTACTTCGCCGGCTTTTTCGCCTATTTTGTCTTTTGCTTCTTTAGTTGCCTTGTCGGTGGCCTCTTGTAACTTCTTGTCCGCCACGCGTCTCAGACTATCTGTAGCTTTGTCGGCGGCTTCCTGGGCTTTTTGCTTGGCCTTGTCGATCTCGCGGTTTGCCATGTTGGTCAGGGAGTCTTTGGCTTTTTCAACAGCTGCTGTGACTGCACCGGTGGCTTGTTCCTGAATGGTGCTTTGGCCATCTGATCCAAGGACTTTCATTGCAACTTTTGGATTGAATAATGTTCCGGTCAGGTCGAATCGGACGTTGATGAATTCGCCCTGGCCAAGGTTCACACCAGCTTTAGAGGCTTCCTTGGAAAGGAAATCGATCCCCGTATTGGCTGCGCCGCCCAATAATTTGCGGGGTACCTTGGTCAATACCTGGTATTCCATGTCGCTGGAGATACCGTGCGAGCCACCAATTTGCATGGCAATGTCGCTGACTGTTGTATTGAATGGCTTGACGATCACTTTACCGTCTTTGACCTCGAACCAGTTCTTGGTGTTTTTCAACTGAAATTGCTTCAGCGCGCCAACGTTCAATTTTTCCCCAATGGCATTCATCGGTTTGAAATTATTGAAGATCGCAGAAACCGTTTCCAGGAATCCCGCAGCCGAAAGGGTGCTGAAATCGGGCATCATGTCTTTGCCCAACCCACCGGACATTGAAAGTTTGGTGTTGAATTTGCCATCGATCAATTGTGCCACCGGTGCCAGGGCTTTTATGGTAGCGAAGTTTTGGTACGCTTCACGGAAGCCCATATCCATCACGGCCATGTCCATATTGAACGTTGGCTTGGCCAGATTCTGGGTATTATAGTCACCCGTGAGACCAATTTTCCCACTTAATACATCTGCAGTGCAATCTTTCAATTTTGCTACCCGGTCTTTTACGATGATCTGTCCCGTAAGGTTGTTCAGATCATAAGTGGTGTACTTTATTTTGGCAAAATCAGCATTGATCGTCATGTCCATGTTTTCAGGCACAGGTATGACCTCTTCTGCGGGTGGAGGGGCAGGTGTTCCTCCCTTGGTCGTAGCAACGGCGACTGGTTCGGCCATGAACGGGTTGAGATCAAAATACTTCGAATTCAGATTGATTACTCCCGCAATAGTTTGATTGTCAAACAGATAATTCCAGGCGTTGAGGATCTGGCCGCTTCCGCTCAGGTCGCTTACTCCGCCGAGTTTCAACCCAAAACTTGAAATTTCCATCTTATTGGGCGTGAAATGGCCTGATGCAGTAAGGTTTGAAATATCGTAAGCGTCGTATTTTAATTTGCCAATTTTTCCATCTACCGTGAAGTCCCAACGATCAAATGCGGCTGTGGTGGCAGGTTCTTCCACATCGTTTGGTACCACGCTGCCATCAGCAGGTGCAGGTTCCATCCACTCATTTGCATCAAAGTAGGTGGACGCAAATTTGATATTGCCCCGCATGGTTTTGGTTGTGCTAAAGTATGCCAGTAGGTTGTCTATGCTGCCTGAAGCACGGAGATCGCTGTTGCCAAGTTTTGCATCAAAGGTTTGAATATCAACCCGTTGGGGCGTGATACTTGTGGCCAGTGTGTTTATTTTTACCGTAGGAGTACCGGCAGATTTATAGGTGATACCACTCATGCCAAAGGTGCCGGCCATGTTCACTTCATCGTATTTGGCCTGGTCGATCTGGCTCATTGCAGCCTTTATGGTCATATTGGCTTTGATGATACCGGCAAGTTCCTGCACGCCTTCCAACGGGAATGCTTTGGAAAGTTCCCCCAGATTAAGGGTCCCGTTGAGTTTCATGTCTACGGTCGGGTCACTTTCGGGGGTTTTCAGGTTAAAATATCCTTCAAGCGGATTTGAACCGATCTTCAAACTGAACTTCGGAATATTTACCGTCAGGTCGTTGAGTTTTGAAGAAGGTAGCGCAACAGATGCATCCACATTAATGTTGGTCACCCCCAATGGTAGGCTTGGATATTTGAAATCGGCATTCCCAACTTTGAAGTCGAGTTTGAACGCAGGATAAGTTTTCTCGTTGTAAGTTCCTTTTGCAAAACCCGCGAACTGCACAGTTCCATTGGCCTGAACATCCGCGTAATCTTTGGTGTAGGCCCCTGGAATTATACTCAGCAGACTTTTAAATGTATTGGTTGGGGTGCCGAATTTCAGGTCCATGTGGATGTCTTCCGTGTTTTCAGGCGTCTGCACCCAGCCATCAAGCAGTAGCGCTAAATCATTGACTTTCAGGTCATTTTCTTTAAAGGTAAACTTCATATTCGCCATATCAGCCCCCAAGGTGGAGGTCCAATCCGCCTGGGCGTTGCTCAAATATTGAACCCCACCGTAATTGACAGAGAGTTTTTCAACAGCTGTTTTCATGACCAGATCGTAGAGCGTGGCCGTAAATTCGCCACTGCCGGTGTGGTTCACCCCCTCCATTTCGGCTTTCATATCCAGACCACGGTCGTCGTAAAGGATCTTACCGTCTTCGATGCCGTAGCTTTCCAGTTTGACTGGTGCGGCCTCCTCAGCGCCGGCGGCATCGGCTGCATCCTCCGGCTTTGATATGTCGTAGTTGGCTTGTCCGTTGCTCAGGGCGTACAGTTTGATGTCGGGTTTTTTGAAAAACAGACCTTTTATAATGACTTGATCTCCAAATATAGCCGACCATAGATCAACTGTCACATCAAGTCGCTCACTCTGAATAAGTTTCACACCATCGAAGGGACCGGGACCGTTGGTGATTTCCAGATTTTCAAGCCCTAAGGAAAGTTTAGGAAAATGCCTGAATACAGAAATATCTACGGCTGAAAATTCTAACTTGGCCGTCAGTCTTTCGTTCGCCGCAGTTTTTACCTGTGCAATGATTTCGTCTTTAAAGAGATAAGGAATCGCGAAGAGTGCGCCAAGGAGCAGAAAAATGAAGATGGCGATGCCAAAAAGTACTTTTTTCATGGTATAATTATGAATCTATGAGGGCCTGGCAGATAGCGTAATGCCAGGATTGGGACAATGCTTGTTATATTTAACAGCAAAGAAAAGAAAACGATGTCTGAAGGACCTTTTTTTCCATAAATCAACCTGTTTAAAAAAATTTAAGTGACGCACTGCACTTTCCTACCTTTGCCTCCTTATGAATCAAGCAGTACACTTCCTGGAAAACCAATCCGACTTCGATCGCGTGATGGATGCACTCGCCACCGCCCATTGGATTGGCTTTGATACCGAGTTTGTCGGTGAAAAATATTACATCCCCGTCCTTGGACTTATACAAGTCGTGTCAGAAGGAGAGATCTTTCTTATTGATACTCTGCAGATCAAGGATTTCCGCAAATTTCTGGATATTGTTGCAGATCCTGCAATCTTGAAAATCACCCACGCAGGTGATAATGATTACCGATTGCTTTATACGCTATTTGGAACGGTGCCCAGCAATACCTTCGATACGCAGATCGCTGCAGGGTTTGTGGGCTACAACTATCCCGCCGGGTTTGGCAAAATCGTCGAGAAAGAACTTCGCATCACCCTTGCCAAAAGCCATACGGTGGCCAATTGGGAGGCTCGACCCATTGATCCCAAGGCGCTTGATTATGCCATTGAGGACGTCAAGTACCTTCCCGCGCTCCATGAAAAACTGACCAACAAACTCCGAAAACACAGCCGCGAGCCCTGGGCCAGGGAAGAAAACCGCAAGTGGGAAAGTCCTGACTTTTATAGAATTGAGCCCCATAAAGAGCTGTTTGCCAATGATTTAGTGCATCAGGTTGATTTCCGGGAAAAGGTATTTCTCATGCGGCTTTACCGTTGGCGCGTCGAACGTGCCCAGTCCAGCAATATACCCAGGGAGACCGTGCTGCAAAGCCGTCACATCAGCACTGTGTTGCGCTCTACAAAAGGCGGCCCCAATGCTTTCAAATCAAACCGTACCATGCCTGAAGGGGTGTGGAAAAAATATCTTGACATCTGGCAGGAACTCTGGAAAGCCCCTGCAACCGAAGCCGAGCGTGCGGTATTGGAGTCTATTCCAAGGCCCTTACCGGAAGACCCTGAACGCGAATGGACGATGGAGCTGCTCTATCATTTCATGAAAAAACAATGTCTGGAGCATGAGATCAGTGCTGCTTTGTTGTTTCCGAAAGGTGATTTCAATCGCCTCAAGTCTGGAAGCGAAGATTTTGACCACGATTTGCTCAAAGGTTGGCGTGCCGAACTTATGGGCGCCGAACTGGTGAATTGGATGAAAAAAGGCGGGAAAGTGGACGTGTCGTGGAGCGATGGAGAATGCCGTTTGACGATGTGAATTCTGTCAAAAAACACCCGTCCACCCTACTTCTACTCCGGGTATATCAAGTATTTCTGCCTTATTGCTCGGTAAGCCGCCAAGTCCTCCGCCCAGCTTGCGCGGATCCCGGCTTCTGTTTTTCCTGCTATTATTTGCTCCCTTAAACTTCTTGTACCGGCCAGCAGATCGAAAAAACCATCCTTCCGAAAAAAGTCCTCCTTGTTCGGAAATTGTTGGTAATACTGTAATAACCAGTTCAGATTCAATTGTTTGTGTACCCTGAGTGAATCCATAGAAATTTTGGTAAAATCCCAGCCACCGCAAAGCCAACCTGAATGCAGGGGAGTTTTATTGCTGGCATTGGGGCGTGGTACAAAGGTGAAAGAGTCGCATGGGAAGTCTGGATGTCCGACCACCTCAAAAGGCCAATCCGTGCCTCGTCCCACACTACTGGTGCTGCCCTCAAAAAGACAAAGTGAGGGATAAAGCAACACTGCGCGGGCAGTAGGCAGATTGGGGGAGGGAGACAGGGGCAATTCATAAGGCCTTGAATGGGTGTAATTTAGACATGGAATCACATACATTCGCAGGCTTTCAGGTTTGTAGATCCAGAATTCGCCTACAAAAAGCCGGGAAAGTTCTCCAACCGTGCAGCCATGCACAATGGGTAGTGGTGCAATGCCAATGAAGGAGGTCAGGCGCGAATCTAGTACAGGGCCGTCCACATAATGGCCGTTGGGGTTGGGGCGATCCAGCACGATGGCATCTTTTTCCTGCTCTGCACAGGCCTCCAAGACATAGAATAAGGTACTGATGTAGGTATAAAAACGGGCTCCAACATCCTGAATATCATAGACTACGACCTCTGAGCCTGCCAAATCATCCGGAAGGGGCTTTTTGCGTTTGCCATAAAGCGATACAATAGGCGCCCCTGTGCGCAAATCGTAATCATCTTCTACATGCTCTCCCGCGTCAGCCTTGCCACGAAAACCGTGCTCTGGCGAAAGGATGACCGAAATACAAACCCCAAGGCTGAAAAGTGTATCCACCAAATGCGTGTTTCCAACCATGGAGGAATGATTTACAACTAGGGCAACTGCCTTTCCTTTCAACAAGGGCAGCAACACATTTAAGCGTTCTGCTCCGACGACAATACCATAGTTTTCAATGGATTGTGGTTGTGAAAATACTATCTGTCCAAGGAAAATCAGGGGTAGTGAAAAACGCCACCTGGATTTAAAGAACGAAAAATACGTCCGTGACAAATGCTGCTGGATACTTTGATATTTTTTGATTAAAATCAATTTTTGGTGTGGTGAATGCTTGCCGCAAAGATCCCAAATACTCTGCCAACCTGATCATGTTTTTATCCAGAAAGGAGTCTGATATTCAAGTAAATATAGTCAAAATAAACCTAATGTTATAATGTCACATAAATTGCAAAAAGCCATTTTACATAATAATATTGCATTCATTATCTATTCAGCTACATTATTTGCATACTTTTACGGAAGAATTCTTCATAAAGATTCTTGCATCTATAATTCACCTCTAAAATATTTAATGTAAAATGAAAAACATCACCTCTTTTAAAAAGGTCTGTTTCACAATCCTTTTGCACTTTTCAATGCTTGCTGGTCCATCTCTTTCTGCTCAGGATTGGAGCGATTTTGACATTTTGCTCTCGCAAATGGATTCTATGCAGCGGATTGAGTACTTGAATAACCTGAGTACGCTGCTAAATATTACCAATCAGAGCACCTACAATTTTAATAGTGCGTTAGACAGCCTTAATGCAACGCTGTATGGCCCAAATCCAGCTGATCCAGCCATTGAAGCAATGTTGCCATCGGATTCTGTGCTGAGTATTTACTTGTCCTCATATCTGGGCGGGTCAAATTTTGGGACAGAAGACAGTTTGAGTTTTATGGGAGAGTTAGATATTTTTAATGGGGTATGGAATGCTGAAAATGATAGCCTGTACAATTCATTTGACAGCTATCAAAATCTGATTAATTCGCCACCAGTGCTGCCAAATACTTATCCCGGCTCCACTTGGCATGAAAATGTAGGTGCGCTGATTTCAAACCAAGGTTCGACATTTCTTACAACACCTGCGCTTGGCGCGGGTGGAATAGAAGGCCTTCTTGATAAATTATTCGATCCGACACTTTTCAACCGCTTTGAGATTTTTGCCGGCATCCAACACGCTAAAACCAATTACTATGGGTTGAGTGAGACGGTAACTGCGCCAGTTTTTGGAGTGCGTACGGTAGAGCATTTCAAATCCGAGTGGGAGCCTCGCTGGCGTGTTCAATCCAGTTGGTTCAATAATGAGACGGGTGTCATCGATAACGAAACGATCACCCAGCAGAATACGGGGTTCAGTCCATTTATTATCAATGGTAGTTTTGAGATTATGTATAACCCAAATTTAGTACCCGGTAGTAGCGGTGTGCCTGTCCGTCTGCTGACGATGCTTGGAATCGAGGCCGGCACCTATGTGCCAGCCCACCGAAACCCTTCGTATCCAGCTTCTCTGAACAATGAAGGTTTCACAACAGGTTGGGGTCCGGTAATTGGCACAGGGGTTTCCTCAACAATGGGCGATCTAACCATTTATGCGCTTGGTACAGTTGCATATGGTGATGTAATCAATGGCCCAAACGCGATTATCTCCAATTATCGATGGAGGTCGAATCGTCTGGAGGCAGGTATTCTATATGCTAATGCTGTGACGGTGCGATACGAGAACACGCTCTCCTCCAACTGGGCTTTCGATGGCAATAAACATGCACGTTTTCACCAAGTCACCGTCGGTTTGCCCACTACTGGATTGTTTAGATAAAACCTTTCTCAAAACTTGTACTTCCCTTTCCAGTCTTCCCGCAGCTTTTGCCGAATTTTTTCCTCTGCAGGATTTGCTCCTGGTTCATACAGCACTTTTCCGTCAATGGCTTCCGGCAGGTTGTCCTGCTGAACAAAATTCCCCTCAAAATCATGCGCATATTGATAGCCTGAGCCGTAATTGAGCTGCTTCATTAGCTTGGTGGGCGCATTGCGCAGATGAAGCGGTACGGGCAAGGAACCGGTCTGTTTCACCAGTTCGAGCGCGTTGCCGATGGCCATGTAGGAGGCATTGCTTTTGGGCGAAGTCGCGAGGTAAATGGCACATTGTGAAAGGATTATGCGGGCTTCCGGCATGCCGATCATACGGATGGCGTCCATGGTGGTGGTTGCCAGCAGAAGTGCATTTGGATTGGCGAGCCCCACGTCCTCTGAGGCCAGGATCACCATCCGACGGGCAATGAACTCGATGTCCTCGCCCCCGTCGAGCATCCGGGCAAGCCAATACACCGCAGCATTGGGGTCGCTGCCACGCATGCTTTTAATGAAAGCAGAAATAACGTCGTAATGTGCCTCGCCGCCTTTGTCGTACAATGCGGCGTTTTGCTGAATGAGTTCTCGAACCAGATCGTTTGTGACGCGGAATTCTGTTCCGGGCTGGCGGTAGTTGGCAATGAGTTCCAGCGCATTCAGCAAACGCCGCGCATCGCCCCCAGAGAAAAGCAATAGCGCATCGTATTCTGTAATTTCAATGTTTTGGCTATTCAAAAATGAGTCTTCGACCAATGCACGATTTACCAGGCCGATCAATTCGTCCTTTGTAAGGTGTTGAAGCACATACACCTGGCACCGTGAGAGCAAGGCGGGAATAACCTCAAAAGAAGGATTTCCAGTGGTTGCTCCGATCAAAGTCACTATGCCTTTTTCCACGGCGCCCAACAACGCATCTTGCTGACTTTTGCTGAAACGATGGATTTCATCAATGAATAATATCGCGCCTTTTTGCTGAAACAGATTTTGTTTGTCGGCGCTTTCAATGGCTTCCCGAATGTCCTTCACGCCGGCATTGATAGCCGATAGTTGATAGAAAGGTTTGTTCAGGAGTTTGGCGATAAGCTGGGCCAGTGTTGTTTTGCCCACACCTGGCGGACCCCAAAGAATGAACGAGGGGATTTTGCCACGCTCGATGGCCTGGCGCAACACTGCGCCCTCGCCTACAAGGTGCTCCTGGCCGACAAATTCGGCTAGGGTTTGCGGGCGCATCCGTTCGGCAAGCGGTATCATGGCTGGTATGGATTCGGTAATTTGGGGATTTGAAAATTGGATTATCGGTTAGCGTTTTTTATCATTTTTAGCACCTCCAAAGTTTTCCCTTCCTGATTCAAAACGACAAAATAGAGGCCTGCAGGCAGATCCGATCCGAGGCTCACCTGACCAGCCGAACCCGTCAATACGAGTTTTTGCATGGTTTGGCCCAAACCGTTGAGTACCATTAACGCAGCACCTTCTACAGGCAGCTGATAGGCTAAAACAGTTTCCGATTCAAAGGGGTTTTGGGCGATTTTTAAAAAACTGTTTTCAAAATTATCCTTTCCGTGTTCAATCACAGCATCCCGGCGATACGTGGTGAAAAGTTCAAGGAGGACATTCGTATTGGCCACCACTGACTGTCCGGAAATCATACCCAGTCCAAGGCCTGGAGCGCTCGCGGCTATATCATAATTGCCGGGAGAGATATTGCTAAAACTGAAAGAACCTGCAGCATTCGTGGTCACCGGACCAAAATTCTGGGCGCCGTAAAGCCAAACCGTGGCATTCACTACCGGTTGGCCATCTTCATGACTGACGACTGTGCCCGTAACATTTAGCATTCCGGTTGGGAATAAGGGGACATCGAGTACAATTACCTCTCCGCGTTGAAAATACACCAGAGTCTCAAAATCCTGGAAGCCGGTTTTGCTTACGCGAACTTTATAGTACCCTTCGGCCTGCTGCCCGGTTTTGTAAATTCCGTTGGCTGCGCTTAATTCCTGAAGCAGGGGAGTGCTGCCAATCACTTGAATCTGAGCGCCTTGCAGCGCTGCACCGGTGATGCCATGGGTTATTTTGCCCTCCAGATAACAGGCGCGGACATAATTGGGCGTGATGACCCAAAGTTCGCCAGCTCCACCCACATTGATATTCGAAGCAATGATATTGCCACTGGTAAAATTGTGATATACCCCCCAACAACCTTCGCTGCCGCCGCCTGAAGGGGCGTATGTGTCGTGGTTGCCCACTTGTATCAGATTGTCGGGACGCGTGATGTCCACGATCGTGAAACCGTCTTTGTACCAGGAGGTGACCGCCCAATTGCCGCGAACATAGGTGTTGTGTACCATGCTGTTCGAACCGGGATTGCTTTGAATCTTGTCCAAAAATTTGATGTCGGTCGGATCGCTCACATCCCAGGCGGAGAGAAAAGAATTATTCACCTCATCAGTGGCCAGGATGGTGCGGCGGTCATCGGTGATCCAGGTGTTGTGGACGAATGCGCCTGGCGTAGTTTGGGTATTGATAAGTTCCGGGGCAGATTTGTTGGCCATGTTCACGATGGCAAATTGCCCGGCGTAGATATGGCAGCTGTACATCGTATCATTGTCTACATAGCCGTCATGGATATAGCCCAGCTGGTCGTACTTGCCAACATATACCGGGTTGTAAGGGTCCGGTTTGAGGTCAAAAATCTTGGCGCCACCGCCAAAAAGTCCTCCGCCCCAGGCATAGAGAAATCCCTTGGTTTCATCAATATGCAGGGCATGAATGGTATTTAATTGATTCAGGATCGCACCGTCTCCTTTATAAAAATGGCTTTGAAGCGTTGGAGAAGGAAGCTCCGTGAGATCAACGATCTGTATGCCCTGACCGCCTTCTGAAGTGATGTAAGCGTAGTGGCTGTAGGTCTTTATCTCTTTCCAAAGGTTGTTGGGACCCGGTATTTGTACAATCTGTTGGGGTGCGGCCGGGTTTGTAATGTCAACGATTATAAGCCCTTGCGCTCCTCCTACGAGGGCGTATTCCCTGCCCCGGGACTCATATCCCCACACATTGGCAAGGGTTTGCCCGGGATAAGTGAGTTTAGAACGAAAGGCTGTGTTGATATTCTGGGCGAAGATTGGAAAAGTGGTCAACAAGAGCATTGTGACCAATGAGGCGCCAGCCGAGGCACGTTGTACAATGGCGGGTAAAGCGGAACGAAGACGCATTTTTATAAAATTTTGGGCGAAAGTACAATGAATGTCTTGCCAAATCACGATCGCTACCGGCAAAAAACATCTTTTGACAAATGAAGACTTTTCATTACAACACTTATCTGTGGTGGTATGTTTGCATCTATTATTTAGCCTTACATGGAATATATCATTATCCTTTCACTAACGCTTCTGAATGGCCTGTTTGCCATGACAGAGATTGCACTTGTATCCTCCAGCAAATTTAAATTGGAGGGGAAAGCCAAAAAAGGCAACAAAGGAGCAGCTATGGCCCTCGAGCTAATGGCCTCCCCTACACGCCTGCTATCAACCGTTCAAATCGGTATAACTTTGATCGGCATCTTATTGGGTATTTACAGCGGCGAAAAGCTGACCAGCGGTTTGCAGCACTTCCTTGAGCAAATAGATATAATCCGCCCATATGCGAACTCGATTGCAATTGGTCTGGTAGTACTTGGTATTACGTTTGTCTCCATCGTGCTCGGAGAGTTGTTGCCCAAGCGTATTGGGATGACCTTTCCAGAAACCGTCGCGACGTGGCTTTCCCGTCCTATGGATATTTTATCGAAAGTAGCCGCGCCCTTCGTTTGGCTTCTTTCTCATACTAATGAATTACTACTTCGCCTGCTGGGTATTAAGACGAACAAAAGCGGCATCGTGACAGAAGAGGAAATCAAATCCATCATCGAAAAAAGTACTGAAAGCGGTGAAATACAGCAAATTGAGCAGACCATTGTAGAGCGCGTGTTTGCCATGGGAGACCGGAAGGTGTCAGCTTTGATGACGCATCGAAGTGAGTTGGATTGGTTAGACTTGGCAGCGGATCTCAGTTCCATCCGTAAAATGGTGGCAGCCAAACCGCACTCTTTTTACCCGGTTGCCAACCAAGAATTGGACGAAATTCTTGGTATAGTTTCTATTAAAAAACTATTTTCATTGCCTCAGGACAAAGAATTTAAACTAAAAACCCATCTGCAACAACCGATTTTTGTTCCTGTAACGAGTTCGGCATTTAAACTTCTGGAAGAGTTTAGAAAACATAGACAACACATTGCCATTGTAATGGATGAGTATGGTTCGGTGGAGGGCTTGGTCACCATGGATGATATTGTGGATGCATTGGTAGGTGATACCAGCTCAATTGAATCGGGTGAGTATCCCATCATAAAGCAGCGCGATGGCAGTTGGCTCATAGACGGCCAATACCCGTTTTTTGAATTTGTCCGCCATTTTGAAATAGAAAATATTCCCGATGATCATCCAGAATTCAATACCGTTGGAGGGTTTCTGGCCTACGATTTTCACCGGATTCCATTGGTCGGCGATAAAATTGTATGGCATGGGTATTCCCTGGAGATCCTGGAAGTGGACGGACATCGTGTTGCCAAGATCAGGGTAAAACCTATTAAGCCTAAATAGGGTTAATAATAGATTGGGGTACTTTAATCAGCCATTGAGCTTATATCCGTTTAAAAAATCCTTTACCAACATTCGTCTTTTCCCTTCCAATTGCAGTTCCAGGATGGATATAAACCCATCTGATGTACTGAAGTGTAAGTAGTTTTTGCCGTCTGAGTACAGTTGTCCACTGCCTTTTGCCTTTACAGCATCCAAAGTCCAGGGTCCAAGATCCGGCGTCGAGCGAAGTATTTTCAGGGTTTTTCCCTCCAAAGTCGTCCAGGCGCCAGGGTAAGGGCTCAGTCCGCGGATAAAATTGTGTACTTGAAGGGTGGGTTGGTCGAAGTTGATCCTGCAGGTTTCGACAAAAATTTTAGGCGCATGCGTGGCTTCAATTTCGGCCTGGGGCATTGGTTTAACCTCACCCCTTTCAATGGCTTGCACAGATTTCAGGACAAGTTTCGCCCCAATATGCATCATACGATCGTGTAAATCACCTGCAGTCTCATCCGAACCGATGTCGACTTTTTGCTGAAAAAGCAGATCGCCAGTGTCGATCTCATGTTTCAGGAGAAAGGTGGTCAAACCAGTTTCTGTTTCACCCTTAATGACGGCCCAATTGATGGGCGCCGCGCCCCGGTATTTTGGCAACAGCGATCCGTGGAGGTTCATGGTACCCAGTGGAGGCATGGCCCAAACGACCTCCGGTAGCATCCTGAAGGCAACTACGATCTGTAAATCTGCCTTTAGCAATTTAAGTTCTTCCAAAAACGCCGGGTTTTTAAGTTTTTCCGGTTGTAAAATTTCCAGTCCTTTGGCTTCGGCAAATTGTTTGACCGCCGATTGCTGAATGCCTTGCCGCCCTCCCGGCTTGTTCGGTGCCGTGACCACCGCCACAATATTGTAGCCGTTTTCCAGTAATATTTCGAGCGAAGGCACTGCAAACTCCGGTGTGCCCATGAAAATGATGCGCATTATCTTCTATTTTTGCCGTAAATTGATTGTCAATGTGGAATAAACACTTAGTGCTCGTTGCATGCCTTCTTCTTTTCGGATGCATTTCAGGAAAGACACAAAACGACACCATAAAACTCGACAAAGAAAAGGTTTTCCACGATCGCCCCAGCAATCTGTTTGAGGAGACCGGTATCGGCAAGCGAATTCAAATTCAGAACATTTACTACGATTACAATCAGTGGGATATTCGACCGGACGCTGCCGAGCGTCTGGACAATGTGGTAATCCTGCTGAAAGACAACCCTGGTATTTCCGTTGAACTGGGTTCTCATACCGATAGCCGTGGCAATGACGATTACAATCAAAAACTTTCGTATCGTCGTGCTGCTGCAGCCGTGGCCTATATCGTGCGTGCAGGGGTCGATAGTGCACGCATCACTGCTCAAGGCTATGGAGAAAGTCAACTTGTAAACCGATGCCGCAATGGAGTGGAGTGCACTGAAGGCGAACACAGACAAAATCGTCGGACTGAATTGCATATTACGGGAATTTCGGAGAATACAAGTTGGAAATCCTTGCCACAAATCATGGATAAAGAACAACTTGAGCAGGAGAACAAAGCTAAATCGCCACCTCAAAAACGATTTCAGGAGGCCAATACTTCCATACCTTTGCCTACGCTGAAGCCTGATGGGGAGGCCATGTCAGCAGTGCGCATCCTCCCACTGCCACCGACCTTCAAAGGCTGCGCCATTGAGCTTGCCCGAAGTGAGGTAGAACTTCCAGCCAATCACATGGCATTCCAAGGCCAAAAGGAAGTGTTCCGATTGCTTGAGAACGATGGAAAATTCACTTATCTGATCGCCAACCTGGGAACAAGAGACGCCGCAACCACTTTTTTCAGGAACAAAGTAAAACCTGTAAACAAAACTGCCAAATTGGTGCTGTACACCGAAGGTGGGAAAGAATATTTGTCAGAATAATGGAACAATTACACTGGATAAACGCCGAAGGGCTCCAGCTCTATGCGGCAAATTGGTCGGTAAATAACCCACGCGCCGTTATTGCCCTGGTCCACGGTCAGGGAGAACATATTGGACGATACGATTTTGTAGCCAGGTGGTTCAACGAGCACGGAATCGCGCTCATTGGGTATGACCAACAGGGCTATGGACGCAGCCAAGGCAAACGGGGCCACGCCATAAATCTTGATGTGCTGCTTAATGACATTGGTTTATTGTTGGAGAAAACCTGTCATATGTACCCAAACCTACCGGTTTTCCTTTTGGGACAATCCATGGGTGGGGGCCTGGTGTTGAATTATGTAACGCGTCGCAAGCCTGAATTGGCAGGTTTGATCGCTTTGGCCCCATGGATACGGCTGGCATTTGAAGCGCCCGCGCTTAAAATTGTTGCTGGAAAAATCTTAAAGCGTTTCATGCCAACCTTAACGTTACCTACAGGTTTGGCGGCTCATTTTCTTTCCCATGAAGAGGCGGTTGTGAAGGCTTACAAATCTGACCCGCTCGTACACGATAAGCTCAGTGCGGCGGCCGGGATCGCCTTATTGGAAGCTGCGAAATGGCTGGATCTTTGGGCGGGTGAATTCAATATCCCAGTACTGTTACAACATGGTGGAGATGACAAAATCACTTCCGCTGATGCCACGCGTAGATTTTTCGAAAGGGCAAAAGGCGATGTCACGCACCGCGAATGGGCAGGGCTTTATCATGAAATACACAACGAAAAAGAAAAGGAGGAGGTGCATGAATACACCTTGAAGTGGATAGAAAGTAAAATTAAATAAATCTCCTTTAGAAATCAGTCCCCAATGCAATATGCAGCAAAGGTTTTTGAATTTGTCTGGATTCAATGCCCCAGGCATAGTCAGCGCGCAGATAAAGTCCAAAGATCACAGAGCGCACACCCACACCATAGCCCATCACAATTGGATCCCGGAAATAGTTGACCTTCATAATAGAGATGATGGGTCCTGACTCCGGCCTGTAGAGGGTTTTGGTGTTGATGGGATTGTCGAAAGAATAGGGGCTTGTGCCTTGCCAGGCAGTTCCTGCATCAAAGAAGCCTACGAGCTGGAAATTGCGCCAGAAGTTGCCGATCACCGGCTTTTTGAAAAAATACTTGAAGACTGGAACCCGTAGTTCGGCATTCATCAACGCAAAGGTGTTGCCGTTTCGGATATTCTGTTTGAAACCCCGCAGGTTAACGGCAGGGGCTTGGTAAGCAAATCCATCGTCGGCAGGCAAGGTGATGTTTTCGTTGAATTTTGGGAAGACCCAATTGTCCACGCCGCCCAGGATATAAAGCATTTTTTCTGAGCCGAAGGAAGTCGCTCCGGCGAATCGCACCGCCAGCTGCGAACGGCGGTCCAGCATCTGGTAATGCCGCGCATCGAAACCAACGATCGTCATAAAACCATTGTTCAGTTTCAGGCTCCAGTTGGGCTCGGTATTGAGGGCGAAACCTTTCACTACATCGGTATAAAACTTGGCGCGAGTCCCCGTTTTTAAATTTAAGTCAACGTCCACCGAGTTGTCGAACACGGCGGCCAGCCGGATAGAAGCCCGTTGCTCGGCGCGGTCGGGGGTTGCGAGTGTTATTGGATCTGAACTGAGTGCGCGCACCTTGTCTTCCCGAAGTGCGAATGTGGCGCGAAGGCTGGTAAACACATCCAGAGGATACCGCAATTCGTACTGCCCCATGAGTGTATTGGTGCGCTCCTGAAAATCCGGGGCGAGGTTGGGCGAACTTGCAGGATCCCGTAACCGGTTAGATATCAAAGTGCGGCGATAGAGCACGTAGCGTTTGTCGATCCGCTTTTTCTTGTCGTCCATCCAAAGATAATACTCTGAGCCATTGAAGGTGGTAGGAAGCCTGAAACCGGCTTCGATCACATAATTTTCCAGCAGATCCTTGAAATTGGCGCGCAGCAAAACGCCCGGAGGAGGCTGTTGGAGGCGACTTTGTGGGCCTTCATACAATTGCAATCCTTCAAACATCTGGTTGTTGTCCATGGTCGTGGACACATAATCGGTGCGGAAACGCAAACGATAAGGGATAATTTTAAAGGAGTAGAAACGAACGATCTCACCATTTTTGCCAAGCTGAGTCGAAGGCTTTCTCAAGGCACGGCGCGGCGGCGTAAGCACCATGGAATCGGTGTCGATCTCATTCGCAGGCTCTATTTTGTCTTCCCCTTTTTCTTCAACGGGTAGAGTGGTTGGCGGCTCGCTGCGCAGGCCGGGCGCTGCCAGGTAGTCCGGAATCTGGATAAGCCAGCCCGGTTCTATGTACGGCAATGAATCCGGATCGGATGGGTTTAAAGGAAGTCTATCTCGCCCATCCATTTGTTTTTCTGGTGTTTGAGGGACTGGCTCCAAGGGAGGCTGAGGCGGCATGGGTAGTCCGGCAGCCCGGAGGGTTATTTCGCGCCAATGGGTGGTTTTTGCCAGTGTTGAGGCAATCGGATCGATACTTTTTTGATAAAAATAAGTCTTTTTGCCTCTTTTTGCCCTTTCTACGATTCGTCCGGCACGTGGGGCCGCATGTTGTTCCTGGATGTTGCGGTCGTAATTCGTCAGATTCCAAACCCGTGGTTTTTTCTTTATAACCGGGCTGCTACGTATGCTGTCGATCTGTGTAGAATCAATGTTTTTTATCACGGTATCCAAAGGTGCAAGGAACCTAAGAATACGCGGCAATGGCCATTCCGTGGGCTGTGAAAGGTCCAATGCCTTCACTTCCGCACCATCCTTTAGGTAAATAACCGCTTGATGGTAGGCCACGAAAGGTTCCAGTTCACCTGCTTGTCGGTTCACTACGCCACTTTCGTCACTTAAAAAAGCAAAATGCGTGGAGTCGAGTCCAATCGGGTTTCGCTCATTGAAAAGTGGTGTATCGGTGATTCGTACCAGCTCCGGGCTGCGACTTTCCAGATCGAAAAGAAAAATATCAAAGGCCGCGATGGGTAAAATGGTGTCAAGCCGTTGGAAAGAAAGGGTATCCGTGCTTCGGTTGCTGGCGAAAAGCAGGATTTTCCGGCCGTCCAGCGTGACAACGGCAACATCCAGATCGTCCCAAAAATCATTTGTCAAACGCTCTGTTTGTCGCGTGACGGTACGGTATACAAACAAGTCAGACTGTCCTTTCACGGCTGCCGAGAATGCAATGTCGTTTGGGCTAATGTAATCCATGCTAAACACGCGCTGGAACTCTGGGGAAAGGAAACTGAGTTCCTTTTTTCGCTTTTCCAGGTCAATACTGGCCAATTTCGGCAGATCACGGCGTTCATACAGTACGGCCAGGTGCAGGTTATCGGGATTCCAGGCAATTTGCGGGTAATTATAGTCCGTGGCTTGAAGTGCATTGCGGGCGCCACCTTTTAGTACCCGTCTGCGTTTCCCTGTTTCAAGATCCTGGACATATACTTTCCATTTCCCGATGTCATTGCTTGTCCAGGCTATTTTTTTGCCGTCCGGACTGATTTTCAATTGGGAGAGGGGTAGTTTTTTTCTGTTTTTCACGACAATTTTACCCGCCTCTTCCGGTGATTTTTGACCTCTGGCTTCTTCCTGATAGAGTTTTTGATAATGATCCAGCATAGCCTCAGTGGTGCGCCGATATCCGCTGCCGAGTATGTAGAAAAAACCATTGTCGACACTGCGGTTGATGCGGGTCAGGTATAGTAAATTGCTGACCGTTCCAGGCCCAAAATGGGTGCTGATATAATGCCAAAAAGCATGGCCGGCAAAACGCGGGTGTTCGCGGGCTAGTTTGTCAAAGGTTTTATAGCGTCCGGTTTGCAGCAGATCCCGGAGTTGGTCGTCGTGTTCAGTCGACCATTCTTCGCCGCAATAGGCAGTCAGGCCGCTGGTGTACCAGGCGGGGAGGTTGAGCAGCACAGCATTGGACACGATTTCCTGCAAATTTGCGCCATAAAGCATCGAATTGATCAGCACCCCTGCCACGCCCTCCCGTATCTGCGCCCGCAGGTGCCGGTGGTTGCCGTCGAAAAACACAAAAATTTTATTCCCCACCACTTTGGTTTCGCCACTGCTCAGTAGGAAAACGTCGTCTTCTCCAATATTGCTCTGCTTGAGATCGGTAATATCACTAAACACAAGGATTTCAATCTTATCGGTAAGTTGATGTTCGAGCAATTGCTGTACTGCCGGAAAATCATACTCTGCTATTTGCAACGCCGAATGCGCTACCGTTCGGGCGTCGCCGTACCAGTAGGTGGTAAAATTGGTGGTTTCGTACAAACTCCAGTCGTCAAACTGGCGGTGGTACTGAACGCGATTCTTCCCAAAGGAGGTTTGGGAAGTGGTTTGCGCGGAGACCGTTAAACCGCATAATGCAAAACCGGTAAGCAGGAAAATATAAAATTGAAAAGCCGTCTTTGCCATAGCCTCAGTTTTTGTGTTTGGACGCTCAAATATGGGGAAATTTTTCCAAAAAAAAGACTTCAGCAGTTTTTAAAAACCGCTGAAGTCTGTATAAGGAACGCGGTCGAAATAAAGTAACAGTTTTGGCGGCCTTATTATGCCTCTCTCTTCGTTGCTCGTTGGTTCTTTAGCCCCACTAAATGCCCTCCTCGTGCCTCGACAGAGACAAAAACGCCACCCCAAAAATGTTACTTTATTTCGACCGCGTTCCTAATGCCAAAAGGCTGCAGGATATGTTCAGATTGCAAATGGAATCACTTCCACTTAGATCCCAAGGCC